>DNOQ01000298.1:0-12373 GCA_003501665.1 Bacteroidales bacterium
CGCGACATAACGATCATATCCCTGTTCGACAGGTTGTCTTTTTCCAGGATCTTTTCTATTTTTTCCCGGTTCTTTGAACTTACCTGATCATTGCCGGAAATATCAGGCGATGTTGCTGCCGGTACCGTAGCTGTAATCTGCCCCGGTTTTTGAAGTGAATAGTTCAGCTTAACTTCGGTATATTTCATAGAAGTGCCATAGCCTGCATCAGCCTTAAATCCCAGAATGCTTATTTCCATTTCAAATTTCAGGCTTACCGGCATCCAGATGTCTTCTTCGACCGGGATATAAAGCTGTTCAATGCTTATTTTACCGGCCAGATTATCATTGGTGAGATCGACACTGTGCAGACACCAGAGATCTTCAATTATATAGATGATGCCATCAAAGAGCTGCTGGCTCTTAATTCTCGGTTTAACCTGGATCTTGCTGACAGTATTATTTCCCTGGAGAGTTGCTCCAAGGTATTTGAATTTATAATATGAAAAAGCCTGGGGAGAAAGTGGTGAAATAGCGATATCAGCTATTACAGGCTGGTAAAAGCTTGCCTTTATTATATCCATCGGCGATATATTGTCACCCTGGTCGGGGAAAGTGCTGTTGACAGATATGACCCGCTGAAAATATTTGTCGGGTGCGGTAAATTCGATCTCATTGAACGATTCCATCAAATAAACCTCGCCCTCTTTAACCGGATTACTCTGAGATGAGGCATCCCTGCCGGAATTTATCCGGATCGATCGCTGAACAAGCCTGGGGATCCTGTTGAAGACCAGATTTCCCTTAATATATACCTCAGCTTTCCAGGAATTGATATAATTGAGGTAATATGGCGCCATTCCTATGGCTTTCCTCATAATATTATAGGCAGGATCCTCACCTGTGGCAGAGATCCTGACCTCAGGGATCTCATAATACTGTACAGGCAGAACGACATTTCTGGTAACTGATCCTTCCGGAATTGTGATATCGTAAAAAACAGGCGAATATCCGAGGCTCTGGTAAGTTACAAGGTATTTGCCCGGGGGAAGTTTCAATTCATAATCTCCCCGGGTATTGGCAGTTGTTCCCTGCTTCAGCTCCTGGATAAAAACAGTGGAATAGGGGACAGGTTCGCCCGATTCATTGGTTATCTTTCCTTTAAGTGCCTGTGCACCGGTTATGCCGGAATTAAGAATTATCAGGGAGAATATAATTAATGCCCTGTTCATATTAATCCACAAGTAAGCTTTTTCCTGCGACGACAATTACAATCTCCCCTTTTGGGGATTTGTTTTTATAATAGTCTGAAAGAAATGAAAGGGTTCCCCTTATATTTTCCTCAAATATCTTGCTGAGTTCTCTCGAAATGCTTGCCTGACGCTCAGATCCAAAATGAAGTGTCATTTCGTCGAGTGTTTTCACCAGCCGGAATGGCGATTCATAAAAGATCATTGTTCTGGTTTCTTCTTCGAGTGAATTCAGCCGTTTTTTTCTCCCTTTCTTAACAGGCAGGAATCCTTCGAAGCAGAACCGGTCGGACGGCAGACCTGAATTGACAAGTGCGGGAATCAGTGCAGTTGGCCCCGGCAGTGTCTCAACCTCTATTCCTCTGTCAATACATGTCCGGACAAGTAAAAATCCCGGATCAGAAATTCCCGGAGTGCCGGCATCTGACATAAGAGCGGCTGTTTTACCTGATTCAATCATTTCGCATACCGGTTGAACGGCCTTATGTTCATTGAATTTATGATGCGACAGGAGTCTGGTCTTAATATTGTAATGCTTAAGGAGGTGACCTGCATGTCGTGTATCTTCAGCAAGAATGATATCGGCATTCCCGAGGATTTCAACTGCCCTGTATGTTATGTCTTTAAGGTTTCCGATCGGAGTAGGGACAAGGAACAATTTACTCATTGCCCGGGAATTTTCGTTTTACAAGATCTAGAAGTTGTCGAGCAGCTTCATTTTCCTCATCATTGCCTGCATAATCCATAATTATTGCTCTTGCATTGACAAAGCTTGAGGAATTTTCGATGTCTGATATTGTCCGGTTATACAAATCCGCATTACCCTGAAAGAGTTCCCTGATGAAAAGAAATCTGTCATTAATTCCTATGGCTTCGGAAAGTCTGGTTATGGGTTTCGATTTTATGATGTCCTTGAATCCGTCGTCTTCCTTTCGTGTTCCCAGCTTTTCATTTATACTGTTGGTGCGCTGTCCGAAAGTATCAGCAAGTGTAACTGTTTCGGAACTCTTTTTTGTCATCCTGGGAGTCTCTGCTTTTAAAATTGAGGGTTCCTGGCGCCTGACCCCGGTTTTTTCCTCAGGTTTCACGGGGTTGCTTATTACGGAAAGAGGTTTCACCGGAGACGGTTTTTCCTCAACGGGCCTGATTATTGGTTCCTGCTTCACGACAGGCTCCCTGCCGGGAATATTTTTAAGTAAACGTATCACTTCTGCGGCATTTCTGCATTTGGATTTTGCAAGCTCCACCTGCAGGGATGGCACTCCCTGGTAATTCCGTAAATCTTCAATGATCTCCACCGTTTCTTCAAGCTCCCTTATGATCAAATCGACTGTTGCATTGAAATCCATGGCTATAATTGTTAATAAAACAAACCAATTAACTTACTTTGCAAAATTAAATATTATTCCAGTGTCATAACGGATTATATTTACAATTTGGTGCAATACTGCTGATATTAATTTTAATGGATATCCTTGAAAATTCTGTAAGGGTGACCGGCAGGCGGGGAGCTGTTGAAGTTATAACCGGTTCGATGTTCTCGGGAAAAACCGAAGAGCTCATACGCAGATTACGGAGAGCACAGTATGCCGGACTTAAAGTTGAAATATTCAAACCATCGGTTGACAGACGGTATTCGGAAACAAGGATCGTTTCGCATGACGAGAAATCGATTGTTTCAACCCCGGTAGAGCATGCATCTGCTATTCTTCTTCTTGCCGGCGATGTGAATGTTATAGGAATTGATGAAGCCCAGTTTTTCGACAATTCAATTGTTGATGTATGTAATAAGCTGGCGGATAATGGCATAAGGGTTATCGTTGCCGGACTCGATATGGATTTCGCGCGTAAACCGTTCGGCCCGGTACCTGCTCTTATGGCAATTGCAGAATTTGTTACAAAGATACATGCAATCTGCGTTAATTGCGGAAATCTTGCACACTATTCATTCAGGAAATCAAAGGAAGAAAAGGTGGTACTTCTTGGTGAAAAAGATAAATATATACCTCTTTGCAGAACATGTTATAAAGAGGCATCGGGAAATTGATTTAACTTTAGCGATCTCCTTGTGCAACCTGGTGTCTTGGTGTCTTTGTTGCAATAAGAAAATGCCACAAAGGCACAAAGGCACTAAGTGTCACCAGGTCAAGATATTAGAATCTCAACTGCACAACACGTCAAAATAGTCAGGAATTAAACAGGTTAAAATCTGAAATTTGAAATTTTTATCTTCTGATATTGCCGAAATAATTCATGGTCAGCTGACAGGAAATCCCCATCTGCAGGTTACAGATGTGGTGACTGACAGCCGTAACCTGAATTTTACTGACGGAGTGGCCTTTTTCGCGATCCGTGGCAGAAATCATGACGGACACCAGTTCCTCTATAATCTTTACCAGAGGGGCATAAGGACTTTTATTGTGGAAAGAGTGCCTGATACAGAGGTTTATGGCGGTGCAGCATTTATTAAAACGGCTGACAGCGTAAGGGCGCTGCAACTTCTTGCTTCACATGTCAGGAAATCATTCAGATCTCCTGTCATAGCTGTTACCGGGAGTGCCGGCAAAACTGTTGTAAAGGAGTGGCTCGCAGATATACTGGGTATGGTTGTGCCTGTGGTAAGAAGTCCTAAAAGCTATAATTCCCAGACAGGTGTTCCACTCTCGGTATTGAAAACAGATGAAAAATATAAATATGGTATTTTCGAGGCAGGGATTTCACATCCCGGAGAAATGGAAAAACTCAGGGAGATCATCAATCCCGATATAGGTGTTATTACCAACATAGGTGATGCCCATAATGAAAATTTCAGTAATATTTACGAGAAGGCTGAGGAGAAGCTGAAACTTTTTCTGCATTCTGATATAATAATTTATTGCAGGGATCATAAAGTTCTTCACGATCTTATTTTAAGTCAGTCAGGGGCTTCCGAAAAGCAGTTGGTTGACTGGTCAGTCAATGATAATAAGGCAAAAATATCGGTTAAGAAAAGTGCCCGGGGCGAGAGAGAGACAAGAATAGAAATGACTTTCATGAACAGGGAATATCAATTTAACATACCGTTTAAAGACCGTGCCTCGGTTGATAATGCCATTACCGTTGCATGTGTGTGTCTTGTCCTCAAAACCGATCCTGAGATAATCAGGAAAGGACTTTCGTCTCTTGTTTCTGTTGCCATGAGGATGGAAATGAAAACAGGGATCAACAACTGTCAGCTTATTGAGGATTACTATAATTCGGATCCGGGTTCACTGGGAATGGCTCTCGAATATCTTAAGGCCCGGAAAAAAAGGAAAACTACCCTTATCCTGTCCGATTTTATACAGAGCGGAAGGGATGAAGAGGAATTATATGGCGAGATTGCCGGTCTTGTCAAGCGGACAGGTATCGACAAATTTATTGGTATTGGTCCCGTACTCTCAAGGAACAGTTCATTATTCAAAGGCTTTAATGAATTCTATTATTCAACTGACGAATTTATTCAGAGATTTACACCATCAGGATTCAGGGATGAGGTCATTCTCCTTAAAGGTGCCAGGAGGTTTGAATTTGAAAAAATAGGCTCGCTTCTTGAGCAGCAGATACATCAGACACTGCTTGAGGTTAATCTTGATGCAATAGTACAAAACCTGAATGAATACAGGAGGCATCTAGGTCCCGGTACCGGTATCATGGCCATGGTAAAAGCTTTCGCATACGGTACCGGCCCGGTGGAGATTGCTTCTCTGCTTGAATATCAGCTGGTAAATTATCTGGGGGTGGCTTATGCAGATGAAGGTATTGAACTGAGAAACGCCGGGATCACTCTTCCGGTCATGGTAATGAATCCCGATCCTTCGGCATCTGAGCTGATGATAAAATATAACCTTGAACCGGAGATTTACAGCCTGCGCTCATTTGAAAGCTTCCGGGATATTGCATCAAGACACGGACTTGTTAATTATCCTGTACATATTAAAATTGATTCGGGAATGCACAGGCTCGGATTCATGAAGGAAGATATTGATAAACTGGCCGGACTGGTGCGATCTTGTGAAACTCTCAAAATAACATCTGTCTTTTCGCATTTTGCTGCAAGTGAAAATCCCGGATTTGATGATTTTACCCGCATGCAGGCAAAAATATTCATTGAATGTGCCGGACGGCTGAAAGAGGCGGCAGGGTATAATTTCATCCGGCATATCTGTAATTCATCAGCCATTATCCGTTTCCCTGAATATCATTTCGAGATGGTAAGGCCGGGAATAGGTATTTACGGAATAGCAGGCCCCGGTGGTCCGATACTGAAACAGGCAGGCCGGTTCATAACGAGAATATCACAGATCAAAAAAATCCGTGCAGGAGAACCCGTGGGTTATGGTTGTGCCGATGTTTCGGATAAGGATCGTGTAATTGCCATACTGCCTGCAGGGTATGCCGACGGTTTAAACAGAAGACTCGGTAACCGGAACGGTAATCTGTTCATTAAAAACAAACGGGTGCCCATTTTAGGTAATATCTGTATGGATATGTGTATGGCCGAAATAACCGGTCTGGATGCAGCAGAAGGAGATGAGGCGGAAATTTTCGGTCCGGATATAAGTATAAATGAGATTGCAGATAAATGCCATACCATACCCTATGAAATACTTACCTCGATACCGGCACGGGTAAAGAGGATATTTTTCAGGGAGTAATTCTCAGGCTGTATAATCAGTATTTTGACACCAGAGGCATAATCCTTCCCTGGCCGAATGACTTGGAGGATATTCTGAGTATCGGTGGAGCCTGGTACCTTTTGTATTCATTGTAGTTGATGAGCCGGATAACCCTCTCTGTAATCTCCCGGGTTATGCCTTCACCTGTAATACGTTCCGGAGGTTTTTGCTGTTCAATATACTGGTAAAGTATTGAATCAAGAATCCTGTATTCGGGCAGTGAATCGGTATCAAACTGGTCTGGTCTGAGCTCTGCAGAAGGCAGTTTACTGATAATGTTTTGCGGAATGATCTCCTCATTCCTGTTGATATGGTTAACAAGTCTGTAAATATCTGTTTTGTATACATCCCCTATGACTGACAATCCTCCTGCCATATCACCGTACAATGTACCATACCCGACAGCTGCTTCGCTTTTATTTGATGTATTCAGGAGGATACATCCTGTTTTATTGGCAACTGCCATAAGCAGAACAGCCCTTATCCTGGCCTGTATATTCTCTTCAGTCACATCCTGTTTTTTCCCGGCGAAGAGCGGAGCAAGGTCTTCTTCAAAAGCTTTGAAGGGTTTTTCTATACTGATAATATCGTAACGGACATTAAGTTTATCTGCAAGAGCAACAGCATCACTGACAGAATGCTCCGATGAGTATCTTGATGGCATCAGCAGAGTTCTAACATTTTCATTTCCGAGTGCTTCAACCGCAAGGCACAAAACGATTGCCGAATCGATACCTCCGGAAAGACCAAGTACGGCTTTTTTGATGCCTGATTTGTTGAAATAATCACGAATCCCGGTTACAAGCGCCTTATGGATGAGTTCAACAGTGTTGCTGAACATGCCGGTTTCCGGAGGCATACCGGAAAATATATCTTCAAATGTGAATGTTCTCAGCTCCTCTTCAAAAAACGGAAGCCTGTAACAGATCTCTCCTTTGCCATTTATTATCATGGATGCTCCGTCAAATATCAGTTCGGCATTCGCACCTGTCTGGTTCGAACTGATCAGCGGAATGCCATGCTTCGCGGCTTTATTTCTGAAAACGGAAGTCTTTACATCAATTTTTGTGTATGAAAATGGTGAAGCGGATATGTTGATTATTATATCAGGATCCTGCTTTGCCAGTTCATCCATAGGGGAGACAGTGTATAATCTTTTCTTCTCGAATTCATTATCAAACGGCTGCTCATCCCATATATCCTCACATATTGTAAGTGCAATCCTGAAACCCCTGTAAGGGAAAACCATGAATTTCCTGTCGGGCTGGAAATACCTGTACTCATCAAAAATATCATAGGTTGGAAGCAGAGCCTTATTTGCTGAAAAAAGAATTTTTCCCTCTGAAAGTACAAGAGCCGAATTGAACAGCTTTTTTCCTTCAGGATTGGTATTTATGGTGGGAGCACCGACAATTGCAGTAATTTCCCTGCATTCCCGGGCTATTTCTTCCACCGTCCGGCTGCATTTTTCGACGAAATCATAACGGTCGAGCAGATCAAGCGGCGGATATCCGGGAACAGATAATTCGGAAAAGATTATCAGATCGGAATTTTCCTCTTTTGCTTTTTTTATAGCCGAAATTATCTTTTCCTTATTGGCTTCAAAATTTCCGATATGGTAATTAAGCTGTGCAACTGAAAATCTCATATAATCTGTCAGAAGTTGATCCCCGGCCGGAAAGATAGCAATTTATGAGATATAAACACCCGGTGATAAACTGGATATATCAAATGTTGTCATTAATGAGGAAAGTAACTATTTTCGGGAGTTCAAAAAGAGTAAATATGAATAAAGCAGTAATGTTAATTGTTTTCTTTTCCTGTTGCCTGATATCTGCAGTCTCGTGCAAAAGGAATCATTATAAGATCAATATTTCATCAATTGAAGCAGGTATAAATATACAAAGGTTTGAACAATCTATCTTTTCTTCTGATCCTGCCGGTCTGCCGGCAGATATACCTTTGCTGAAGAAAGAGTACGGGAGTTTCCTTCAGCTGTTCAGCTTTGTTATCAACGCGGGGAATGTTAATGATACTTCATTTGCAAATAAGCTTGTAAACTTTGTTACAGACAGGCTCAATTATGAAGTATATGAAAAGGTAACGGAGACTTTTCCGGTGATGGATTCATATAAAAAGGATCTTGAAGAGGCGTTCAGGCATTATTTGTATTATTTTCCTGAAATGAATGTCCCTTCAGTGATAACCTGTATCACGGGATTCAATAACAGCATCATTACGGGAGATTCAGTTATCGGAATAGGTTTGGACCGGTATCTGGGAACAGAGTGTTCATATTATCGCCGGCTTGAGATCTACAATTATATGGCGGCAAACATGAATCCCTGGAATATTGTTCCGGATTGTATGTATGGCTGGGGAGCTTCGGAATGGGATTACGGGATCATGAATTATGCCGATGATAATGTTTTAACCGCTATAATACACGAGGGGAAGCTTAAATATTTTCAGAAATGCATGCTTCCGGATCTCAATGACACTATACTTTTCGGCTTTACTGCCGGCCAGATGAAGTTCTGCAGGAACAATGAGCGGCAGATGTGGCAATATCTTCTTGAATATGATCTGTTGTTCAGCACCGATCAGTTTGTGATACGTAAGCTTACAGGGAATGCCCCTTTCACAAGTTATTTTACCAATGAATCTCCGGGAAGGGCTGCAACCTGGATTGGATTCAGGATCGTTGAATCGTGTATGATGAAAAACAGAGATATGACTCTGGGTGAACTTATGAATACAAGGGATATTCAGGATATACTCAGGAAGGCAAAATATAATCCTGAATAAAAAAAAGAGGCTGTATCTCTACAGCCCGTAAATTTTCAGATTGCATCAATTATTCGGGATGAATTGCCTCAACGGGGCAAACATCTGCGCAGGCACCGCAATCGGTGCATATATCCGGATTTATTTTATAGATATCGCCCTCGGAGATCGCCTCAACAGGACATTCATCAATACAAGTTCCGCACGCGGTGCAATCTTCATTGATTTTGTAAGCCATTTCTATCTTCTTTTAGTTAGATTAATTACTTTGAGTTTTCAAATGTATCCAAAAATTCTTAATTAAAAAATATCAGATGACATATACAATAAATGTGCCTGTTTCCGGGTATGGAATTAAAAATCGAGGCTGAACGACAGATAGAAGACTCTGGGGAGGATATAGTTGTTTTCGATTCCCCAGGCCCAGTCGGCCCTGATGAAATATCCCATCAGCTGGGCTCTTAATCCTGCCCCGAAACCTGCTACAATTGGTTCTCTGTTGGAATCGAGTACAACTTTTACCGATCCGGTTTCGATAATTTCGTTATCCCACGCGTTTTCACCCGACCAGGGTGATCTGCCAACCCAGGCTGAACCAATATCTCCGAATCCCACAATCTGTAAACTGTTGAGGAAATTCGATTTCAGGGGATGACCGGCGAAATATCTTACAAAAGGCCATCTTATCTCACTGTTGATCAATGCAAAACTGTTTCCGTTCCGGATATTCTGAATAAACCCGCGCATATTGGTTGCCAGGGCCTGAAATCCGTAGTTCATGTTCGGATTTACCGGTATCGACTGATCAAACATACCCGATCTGTTAAAGAGATTTCCCATCCAGTTATCAACACCACCCATGTAATAAACAAGCCTTGTTGGTCCATAGGAAGTGCTTGCTGCCAGCCTGTTTGCCCAGATCAGCTCCCTGTGGATTTTTGTATATTTCCTTATATCAATACCTACAACGATCATATCACTCCTCTTGTAGCTAAGCTCTTTATAATATTCGCCAAAGATCTTGAACCGTGTACCATAATATATATTGATATTTCTTTTCCTTGTATTGTCAAATACAACCTCACCTTTGATATTTGCCCAGTGGCGCGATATATTCTCACTGTTGAGTGCAGCAACCATATTATCCGAATAAACCATCACGTGGCGGTCATTTCTGTAAGCTATCGTTCCTTTAAGCGAGAGTACGGGAGTAAAAGGCTTTGAATATGTCAGATATATATTATGTGTATGTGATTTGAAATAGCTGGAATCATTTGAACTGAAGAATCCCTGACGGTGGAATATGAACTGTTTGTCGAATTTACCTTTAAGACTTTCGGCACTTATAAGGTATTCATTGCTGTCGAAGTTCCCCGAGAACCTGAATCCGCCTGTTATACGGTAGTTTTCAAAAAGATCGATCACACCGAATCGCGAGAGAAGATTTACTCCCGGATTATAATAGGGTGCTCCTCCGCTGTAAACCTGATATGTATTGTTGAGAAAGCTGAAATCGATCTGGTTTGCTATATAGTTATTGTAAAATGCAGTCTGGTAAATCCTGATAAGGGGGAGGGAAAGCCGGCCCGTGTCGAGATCAATATTCATATAATCTTTCCGCCAGAGCTGGTCGAAATAATTCTGTTTTTCCTTCTCGAAAATATAATGATTGATATCGATGGATTCATTCGAAAGATAGTACTCATAAAGGGGTTTTGTAAGGGTATCCCTTCTCCTTTTATCTTCTGCAATGAGCCATTGTCTTATCTGTTCAATACTATCGGCCTTATGTAACAGATTCGATTTCTCTGTCCTGAAATTGCTTATTGTCATCTCATTTTGCGGTACAGGACCCGATTCTGACAATCTGCCCTTTCTCACCATATATCTGCCTTTATTGAACAATACTTCACCGTAAGTATCCGAAGCATTGGAAACAGACTGGGATTCAATATTTCTGTCATAATTTGTTGCCGGGACGGAACTGATGAAATATCTGTAGTGGGTTGTTGTGTCAATAAAACTGATGGCACTGTCAAACGAAGCTGTATAGCGGTTCAATACCCCGTTTGCGTCGCCGATATAGGTGAATTTGTTCCTGGCAGTTCCGGATGGCGAGAATCTTTCAATATATTGTCCTTCGGAGAGCCTTGTAAGGTCATTCGACCTGCGCGTCAGATTATAGGTGAACAGGTTAAAGGTATTGGATACCTTTTCAAAGGGATCAGCCGTATTTGACAGCGTATCGGTAAGCCTGTTGGATGAAAAGACAATAATATCTTCCGGACCTCCAAGAAATGAGGGATGAAGGTCATCAGCCACATCCCTGGTTATCTGCTCATTTGTTCCGGATGCAATCGTATGTATATATATATCGGTAATGCCATCCTTTACGCCCGAGAAAACAAGACGTGAGCCTTCAGGGGAATATGAGAAATCGAGGATCTTGTCAAAATAGAGAAGGCTTCTTTCTTCGGTCCTTTTTTCATCGGTCCGGTAGAAATAGATCCTCATTCCCGCTTTTTCCTCGTTAATGTAGGTCAGGATCCTTCCGCCCGGATGCCATGCTATGACCGGATAGGTATTATCCGTAATATGCTCATATTTAGGTTCTCTTCTGAAGATTACCCTCGACTTGCCGGTAGTCTGGTCATAGAGATGCAGCTTTTTCCTTCCCCAGTCGTTTGTGATATATGCAATATAATTGCCGTCAGGGCTTACCTTGACCTGCTGGTATATGTGCTCCTTTTTCGATTTTGCAACCACATTACCATCATATCCTGGCATACTCTTGTCTTCCGAAAACTCATCGCGGTAAAATTCTTTCCACTCTTTAAGGAGTTCCTTTACATTTTTGCCAATAACATAAAGCAGTCCGTCTTCTATGTTTTTATAAACTTTTGTAAGATAAATTATATTGGGTATAAGGGCATCACCATACTCACTGCCGATAAATCTCCAGAATGACTGTCCGGCATATACAGCGTCGTCATATTCAAGATGGTTGATGTTCTTATAATAGCCCGACATTATTCCATCCTTAACCCGGTTCTCTGTCTCAAGATCCCACCCGAATGAAACATAATTTGCCAGACCTTTAATATACCAGTTGGGAATGGTGATAACAGAAGAACTGTTTATCCGGTCCCTGAGATCGGCATCATAAAGCATTTCATTCACTATTGCCTCGGTAATCAGTGCACCTATCTGTTTCTGATACGCAACATGATCCCCTTCATAGTAAAGTAATATCTTATTCTTGATTAATCTGCTGTATCCCCCGGTATTGTAGCTGTCCTCTTCGCCAGTTATAAGTCCTACGTTTGACTCCTTGTATTCGTTATTCTTATTATGAATGATGAAGATAAGGCGCTTTTCAAGAGTGTAATCAAAAAAGTCTTCTATTTCCTCCAGTTTTCTGATCCCGTAATTAGCGGTATACTGCGCAAGTTCGCGGCCAAATTCATTAAAATAGCAGTCAATATCCTCAAACCGGTAATAGGACCAGTAATAATCATAATGCTGAACCCTGTTTTTCCCGAAAGTCATCTGATGGCCATTATAGAACTGACCGCTTGCACTAACCCAGGAAAGACATGTTATTATGATTATTATCAGTCTGCGGAGACTCATCATTTCACGATCCTTTATGACACATAA
>DNOQ01000298.1:12405-13224 GCA_003501665.1 Bacteroidales bacterium
ATAAACATCATTCCGGTCTGATTTTTGTACACAATGATGCAACCAAATCGAATCCGGAACGTTTATACTTAAAACCGCCATAAAGGGTTTATATTATATTGTGATAAACAATTTTTTAATATGAAGAAACTCTGTCTGATCATTTCAACATTAACATTAAGTGCTTTTATCATGGCTCAACCCGTGATGAAGCTTTCGAAAACCGAACATAATTTCGGAACATTTAAAGAAGAAGCCGGGCAGCAGACTTTTGACTTCGAGGTGACCAATACGGGTAATTCACCTCTGGTTATCCAGAACATTGTTACATCGTGCGGCTGTACAATGCCGGAATGGACAAAACAACCTATCCCTCCCGGAGGAAAAGGGAAGATAACGGCTATTTATGATCCGCAGAACCGTCCGGGCGCTTTTAACAAGACCCTTTCGGTTTATACAAATTCGAAGCCACAGGTTGTTGTTATGTCAATAAAGGGAGAAGTTATTCCCCGTGAAAAAACGATAGAAGAGCTCTATATATTTCCTGTGGGATCAATAAGGTTTGAAAGCAACCACCTTGCCTTCACAAATGTTAAAAAAACAGAAAAGAAAATCAGGGTGATGCAGGTGATAAATCCGTCAACGGAGCCTGTAAAAATTGAATTTGAGAACCTTCCTGCACATCTGGCCTTAAAAGCTAATCCTGAAACCCTTAAGCCCGGGCAGAAAGGTATTATTGAAGGTGCCTATGATGCCACAAAACACAGCGGATGGGGAAATGTAAGCGATATGGTGAGAGTGAAACTGAACGGAGTTTCCCAGCAAAATGTATTTTATTAT
>DNOQ01000298.1:13264-16633 GCA_003501665.1 Bacteroidales bacterium
GATCTGATCATCAGACATGTGCGTTCTACCTGCGGCTGTACGGCAATACAACAGGGAACACTGGGTTCAGGAATTAAACCGGGACAATCGAGTTCGATAAAAGCAACATTCAATTCAGGAGGTTATAAGGGAAGGGTTACAAAAGCCATTTACGTTTATACAAACGATCCTAAAAATTCAGAGGTGGTACTTATGCTCAATGCCGATATTGAGCAGATTGCTTCGAAATGAAATGCAGATCCCGTGATCTGATAATTAAGCAAAAGGGGTGCCTGATGAGATAATGGCACCCTTTTATTATTTTTACGGAAATATTTATCACTCCCGATGAGCGGCAAAACAAAGCCAATGAAATATCTTAACATTCAGGAAGGTGTGGAACAACCTCCCAGTATCAATCCTGATGTTTTAATGAGGGGCAGGAAAAAGAGGAAGCAATATTCTGAAGATGAATTTGTTGCGGCCATTCTGAAGGGAAACAGGACTATTCTCAGTCAGGCCATCACGCTTGCTGAGAGCTCCCTTGCGGAACACTATGATCTGATACAGTCAATTATTGAGAGGTGTCTCCCGTACAGCGGGAATTCTGTAAGGATAGGGATAACAGGTGTTCCGGGAGCCGGCAAAAGTACGTTCATTGAAGTTTTCGGTCTTTATCTCGCTTCAGAGGGACATAAAATTGCAGTACTGGCGGTTGATCCCAGCAGCGGAAATACCAAAGGCAGCATTCTTGGTGATAAAACACGAATGGAAAAACTCAGCATTCATCCCAATGCATTTATCAGACCATCACCGGCAGCAGGGACACTGGGGGGAGTTGCCCGGAAAACAAGAGAGACAATAATCCTGTGCGAAGCAGCAGGATTTGATACAATACTTGTTGAGACAGTGGGAGTTGGTCAGTCTGAAACAGCTGTTCATTCAATGGTCGATTTCTTTCTTCTCCTCATGATCGCCGGGGCAGGAGATGAACTGCAGGGTATCAAACGCGGAATAATGGAAATGGCTGATGCAATAGCCATTACGAAAGCTGACGGATTGAATAAGATCCATGCCGAAAACGCTATGGCATTGTACCGGAATACCCTGAACCTTTTCCCTCCGAATCCTTCTGGCTGGAAACCTGCTGTTGTTACCTGTTCTGCTCTCCGGAATGAGGGTATTAAGGAAATATGGCAGATGGTAAATGAATATGTTTCCTTTACATCAGATAACGGTTATTTAGGGCAAAGACGGAAACAACAATCGGTGATCAGGATGAACGATGCTATAACAGATTATCTGAATAATTCATTCTATAACAACCGGGAGATAAAAATGATGAAACCCATTCTTGAGAAGCAGCTTTCTGAAGGGATAATTACCTCTTACAAGGCTGCAATGGCCCTTATAGATAAATACAGAAAAATTTAATACCGCTAAACAATTATTTGTATCTTTGCCCGGTTTAAAATTGAAAATCTGATACATAATCTTATTTCGTAAAATGAAGAAAATAATCTTTTGTTTTGTTTTGGCAGCGTTGATCACTTCCTGCAGCACTGAACCACATTTTGTAATAAAAGGGAAAATTACAGGATCTGACAGCGTGACCTTCATGCTCCAGAAGCGGGAAGCAGGCAGAATTGTCACTCTTGATTCAGCTTTTTCGAAAAACGGTTCTTTTAAAATGAAAGGGAAAATTGAATATCCTGATCTTGTTCAGCTGATTGCTCTTAATACACCTTACCGTACTTCCTTTTATCTCGAAAATTCGAGTATAATGATAACAGGGACAATTGATTCCCTTTACAATGCCAGGATCACCGGTTCAAAAACACAGGATGAATATACTTCCCTGATAGAATCGAATAAGCCCTTAAGTGAAAAGTATTCCGCACTTGTTCAGGAGTATCAGACAGCAAGACAGATTAATGATACTGCAAAAATGTCACAGATAGAGAGATCGGCCGATGCACTGGCAAAAGAAATGTCAGAACTTCAAAGGACATTTATTAAAAATAATCCGTCGTCATTTGTTACACCTTCAATACTGAGAAGCCTGAGTTATGAAATGGAAGCCTCCGAAATTGAAGAGGTAATTAATTCAATGGATACAAGTGTTGCCAGGATCCCGGTCATTCAGGAACTTAAAGTCAGGCTCGAGGCGATGAAAAAAGTTGCCATAGGGCAGAAGGCTCCCGATTTCACCTTGAATGATGTGAACGGAAATCCTGTTTCTCTCTCCTCAAAGATCGGATCAAAGCTTCTGCTTGTCGATTTCTGGGCTGCATGGTGCGGTCCGTGCCGCCAGGAAAATCCAAACATCGTGAAAGTATATAATGAATTCAAAAATAGGGGATTTGATATCTTCGGCGTATCACTCGACCAGTCAAAGGACGACTGGGTAAAGGCTATTGCCGATGATAAACTTACCTGGACCCATGTGTCGGACCTCAAATACTGGAACAGCGATGCTGCAAAATTATATGCAGTCAATTCAATTCCGGCCAGTTTTCTTCTTGATGAGACCGGGACCATTATTGGCCGAAACCTCAGGGGAGATGAATTGAGAAATAAGGTCAAAGAATTACTGAGCAGATAAATTCATTCCCGGTTCAGCTCTTCCAGAATGAATCCTGTTCCCCTGACGGTTCGGATATCAATGTTTTTATCCTCGGATATATATTTCCTGAGGCGGCTTATGAATACATCCATACTGCGTCCCAGAAAATAGTCATCTTCTCCCCATATCTCTGTAAGGATATCTTCTCTGGCAAGGATCTTATTTTTGTTAACAATGAAGTATTTTAAAAGCTGAGCCTCTTTGAGTGTAAGTTTCTCCGTGACATTTCCGGAAACCAGTTCAAGTGTATTGAATTTCAGAACAGTATCAGATATCCTGTATTCATCTGTCGATGAGGAATAGGCCCGTTTGAGAATATTATTGATCCTCAGGATAAGAACTTCAGGATCAAATGGTTTAGTTATATAGTCATCGGCCCCTATTTTCAGTCCCTTTACAATATCTTCTTTCAGGCTTTTCGCTGTCAGATAAATAAGAGGAACATCGGGCTCCGCTTCCTTTATTTTTTCACCCAGTGTAAAACCGTCTATTTCGGGCATCATTACATCGAGGACGCAAATATCGGGCTTATCCTGTTTGAATGATTCCCATGCTTCCCTGCCGTCGCGGGCCAGGTTGACCTCAAAACCGTTTATAGTCACATACTGGGCCAGTATATTGCCAAAATCCCTGTCGTCTTCTGCTAATAATACTTTCATTGCATCTGCAAATTATTAATAAGGAATTGTTACTGTAAAGATACTACCTTTTCCCGGTTTACTGCTGACCGAGATATCACCCCCATGTGCCACAGCGATCTTTTT
>DNOQ01000578.1 GCA_003501665.1 Bacteroidales bacterium
TCCTATTAACTGATCATTTAAACAGCAATATACATGAACCGAAGGAAATTAATTGAGACATCCGGTGCAGATTCCGGCGCTGCAGTACTGGGAAATGTAAATAAAACCTTTGACCAACAACCGTCTGGATCAAGACTCCCGCAGTGAGGAAAGTCGAAGATCAAACTTGGCCTATATTCAATATCCTATGGAGGGATATGTTATGTCGGACCTGCTCTGTCATTTGAGGAATTTTCCAAAAGGGCAAAGGATTGCGGATTCGACGGGGTGGAACTCGACAATAAACGGCCAATGGGCTGCCCGCTGGATCTTGATAAAGAATATGTTGCCCATGCTGTCAGAGCAGTCGGAAGCCTGCAGGTTCATTCCTGTTCTCAATAAAGACCATACGCGCGGCGATATTCATTATGTCGATAACCAGGTAAACCTTGCCAGGGAATTTCTCACCAGAATTATCGGATAACAGAGCATGCAGCTTTCCAGCGAGGTTTGCTACAACCCGGAACAAATAAAGGGATGAGAAAAGCCTTAATAATATCATTTTACATTCTTTTCTTCTGGTTAATCATCCCGATTATTCTTGTTTATTCTTCACTAAAACTGGATAGTATCCTGAGCTTTGAAAATATTGGTAATGGTTCATTTATAGCAGGATTATTATTGTTTGTATTGTCTGTTCCCATGTTACTGATTTCAATAATTCAATATACACGATTTACAGGAGAATTACCGGTTTCGGCATTTCCCCCTGAGAAGATAATAAGAAGAGGACTTTATAACTACTGGCGGCATCCAATCTATCTGTTCTACATACTTACATTTGCCGCAGTATCCTTAATCCTGAGATCAGTCTCAATGATTCTGATAGTTATGCCGGTATTTATATTATTAACCTATATCTATATCGTTGGAGAAGAAAGCAGACTGAAGAAACGGTTCGGAACGGCATTTGATTATTATAAAAGAATAACCGGCATTGTTTTACCAGTACTTTATCAATCAGCAAGATACCCGGCAACTTCATTCTTCAGGTATTTTTTCAGGTACAATGTTAAAAACAGTGAACTGATACCGGACTCTCCACCATATTTTATTGTCAGCGAGCATAAGAATTATCTTGATCCCTTTTTTATAGCAGCCGCAATTCATCATCCTATATCATACCTTACCACTTATGAGGTTTACCGGTCTCCTGTCTTAAAGTGGTTTATGAAAAGGTTGATCAGTATTCCCAGAAAAAGATTCAGGCCCGATCTTACTTCATACAGGAAGGTGACAGAAATAATCGAAAGCGGTGGAGTTATCGGATTATTCCCGGAGGGAGAACGATCCTGGACCGGTGAAACACAGAATTTCAAACCTGAAGTTCTAAAACTCCTTTTAAAAAAACATGAAATACCCATTCTTCCTGTAAAGATACAGGGAAGCTATCATGCATGGCCAAGGTGGGCGAAAGGAATGAGGAGGTACAGGATAACAGTCGAAATCAGAAAACCATTTTTTCCTGATCCCAAAAAATCGCCGGAAGCTCTTGAAAAGCAGATAATACAGAGATTCGGGGAATATACCGGTCCGGGAAAAATATCAGGAAAAACGATCGATCTTACTTCAGGGATTGAGAAAGTATTTTATATGTGTCTTGATTGCAGGGAATTCAATTCTTTCATGGCTAAGAAGAATTTAGTCAGATGTATGAAATGCGGACTGGAATTAAATATTACGGATGATCTGAAAGTAAATTTCACAAGAGCAGGTAACAAAGAGATCCTCACCATAGACAAATATTACAATCTTATAAGAGTATCTCCGCAAAAGATTGTTAAGGAAAGAGAAATATCCGGAAAATGCAGGTTAGCCCTCGAATCAGGTAACCGTTTTATTCCTGTAATCGATGGAGAACTCCGGATAGACAGAGAAGCCATGATAATAAGTGATTCAGATAAGAATGTTACACTGTATTATAATAATATAAGTTCAGTTACAACCGAAAGCAATTATAAACTCCAGGTGTTTGATGCAGGAAATAATAAGTTGTATCAGCTTGAATTCCCTTCGGCCAGCGTACTTCAATGGCAGGATATTATAACATCGGTAATCTTTCTTAAGACGGGAAGGCAGATCAACACAAGATGAAGCAGGGAGATGCAAGTCATACATTATTTTATTGTCCGATCAGATAATTAGCAGAGGCAGAAAGAGGATATTTTGTCAGCAACCTGAATTGGTGATTCTGAAGTGCGCCGGGGCAGGAGGTTGAACCGGAATTTCTTATATATTTGACTCTTTCATCCTCGTTGTCAAACTAATTTAGTTTTGAATTATCTGTTCATATTGTAAAACCAGCATTTAAATAATCAGTAGTGCAAAAAATATTAACATACTTAGTTCTGATCCTTTTATCAGCCGGATCGCTGTCTCAGGAGCCCGAAAAGGTGATAGCCTCAATTTTTGAGGAGTCACTAACAGATACTACTGCTTATAACCACCTCAGATATTTATGTAAAAACACCAGTGGCAGGCTGGCTGGTTCCTCCGCTTCTCTTAAAGCAATTGAATACACGCGTCAGGCATTAATAGATGCAGGTTCCGACACCGTATGGCTTCAGAAGGTAATTGTTCCCCACTGGGTAAGAGGATTTGAAGAATGCCGTATCTTTTCGTCCGAAATGGGAGAATACGACCTGTCCGTTTCCACTCTTGGCCTTTCTACAGGTACAGATTTGGAGGGAATAAAAGCAGAAATAATTGAGGTACATGATTTTAATAAGCTTAAGGATCTTGGAAGGAACAGAATTGAGGGCAAAATCGTTTTTTTCAACCGGCCTGTCGATAACAGGCTGATCAATACATTTGCAGGGTACGGAGGGGCAGTAAACCAGCGGATATCAGGTGCTGCGGAAGCTTCACGATATGGTGCTGCAGCAGTTATTGTCCGGTCTGTAACTCAATCACTTCATGATTTTCCGCATACAGGAACCACTCATTATCCGGATGATATAAAAAAGATACCTGCAGTCGCAGTTTCCACTGTTGATGCAGATTTGTTAAGCTGCTGGCTCAAAAAAGATCCCACTCTTACTGTTCGTCTTTTAACAACCTGCAAAACACTCCCTGACACTACATCGTTTAACGTAATTGGAGAAATCCGCGGATACCTTAAGCCCGAGGAATATATCACTGTCGGGGGACATCTTGATTCGTGGGATATTACCGAAGGGGCCCATGATGATGCCGGCGGATGTGTTCAGGCAATTGAAATGATCAGGATTTACAGATCACTGGGAATCAAGCCAAAGCGAACTATAAGGGCTGTCATGTTCATGAATGAGGAGATCTCAACAACAGGGGGCAAAACCTACGCTGAAGAAGCCTTTAGAAAAGGTGAGAAACATTATGCAGCCCTCGAATCAGACAGGGGAGTAATGAGCCCGAGGGGATTCGGATTTGATGCTTCAGGACCAAGGCTCGAAAAACTTCAATCGCTTGCGAAATATTTTGTACCGTTTAATATAAGGGATTTCGATCCCGGTGGCGGAGGTTCGGATATCGCTCCCTTAAAACCACTGGGAGCCCTGCAGATAGGATATATTCCGGATGTACAGAGATATTTCTTTTACCACCACTCAGCCAACGACACATTTGAACAGGTAAATATCCGGGAACTTCAGTTGGGAAGTGCTGCAATAGCTTCCCTTATCTATCTGATCGATCTGAATGATTATTAAATAAAACCGGAGTCCTGAAGTTATTTTCAAACCAATAAGACAACAATTTTCAGCAAATACTGATTCCACATGGACCAACTATAACTTAGTACAAAATCGGAAAATTATGAAAAAAAGATTATTTCCCCTGCAAGCTCTGATCTGCCTGGTAAGCATACTTCCGGGATCAAATAATGCGAAAGCCGATAATCTGATCTCAAATCCGGGATTTGAGGCTTCTCCGGTCAATCCTGTCAGCTGGAAGATCACTGGTCCGGTTGAAGAAATGCAACCGCTCACAAAAATTGATAATAATATATTTTTCAGCGGCAGGGCAGGACTTAAAATGGAAAGCGCCAATCCAAACTGTCACGGGAGAGCCGTTCAATCGATATCAATAACCGGAGATCAGACATACCTGGTTTCAGCAAGGTTTAAGACCGGGAACATAAGTTCCGTGCATAAGAATGTGCTTATAAGGGTAAAATGGTTCAGGGGTAAGGAACAGCTTGGCTATAACTACATATATACCATTGACGGGGAATCTTATGGATGGTTTCATGCATCTGATAAGATCAAAGCAGTAACCGGAGCCACAACAGCTGAATTATCGCTGGAGTTCAGATGGAGTCGCGGAACGGTCTGGTGGGATGATATCTCTTTTGAAGTCTGTGCTGAGGATCTCCCCAGGAAGATTAAAGTCGGCACTTTTTACTTCCGTCCCCCGGGGCCGACAGTGGAAAAGAATATCGCATTAATGAGTGAAATGATTGATAAGGCCGGCAAGGAAGGATGTACAATAATTTGTCTGCCCGAGGGATGGCCAACATGCAATACAGGTCTCGGGATGCAAAAAACCGAATCCAATACACTTGAGGGGAGTGCCTCGGTTATGATGTCGGAAAAAGCAAAAGAATATGGCATGTACATCGTATCGGGTCTTTACAGCTGGGAAGGAGATACTTTAAAGAATGTAGCGGTCCTTTATGGACGGACCGGAAAGATCGAAGGGATCTATGAAAAAGTCCAGCTGCCTGATTCTGAAACCGAAGCAGGAGCTGTACCGGGAAATACATTTCCGGTGTTTACCACTGATTTCGGCAAAATCGGGATCCTGATATGCTGGGACAGCGCCTTCCCGGAAGTATCGAGGATATTGGCCATTAATGGTGCGGAAATCCTGTTCTGTCCTGTCTGGGGAGATGTCAGGGGACCGGAATCATGGAAACTGACAGCCCGTTCCCGGGCTTTTGACAACGGCGTTTACTTCGTAACGAATATTTTTGACGGACACAGTGTAATTGTTAATCCTGCCGGTGACATACTTCAGGAGAGCGGAATACAGGGTACTCTTATTACGGCAGAAATAGACCTGAATTATAACCCTCCATGGAACTGGATAGGTAATGCAGGACTCGGAGTATGGAAAGGGGTCTGGCGTAAGGATAGGCGCTCGGATCTTTTCGGAATATTAGGAGAATAAAGCAAAGCAGGATTATCCGGAACAGTTTCTTACTGGTATAATCTTACCCAGTCAACGGTCATACTGATCGGAAGCTCCTCAGGATTAGTTATTTTGCCCGGCCATTCATGCTCCATCTGTTGATCGATAAGCAGGTAAAACGGCTGATCAAACGGCCACTGATAGGTTCCTGCTCCGGGCACTTTCGGATATTCATATGACTTAATACCATTGATGGCATAAACAAGCTTATCCGGATACCAGCTCACGCTGTAAACATTATAATCACCTGGATTTATTTTAGCGGTAGTTGATTTTTTCGGTTCAGTCTGCTTAAGTGTGATAGTATAATGATTATGTGTTGTCTGGTAGGCATAATCATCGTGGTTAAGGCGTTCCATGATATCCATTTCACCGTTGTGCTGACCGGGATAGATATCTTTTTCCGACAGCATCCAGATCGCAGGCCATGCTCCATATGCCGGATCGAGCTTTGCTTTTATCTCAATCCTCCCGTACTGAAAGGCAAATTTATTCCATGAATAAATGCCGCCGGTAAGGTAAGGGCGGGGATCTCCTGTAAGGGAATCGGGATTTATAATACCCTTAAGATGTATGTTCTCATCATCAAATTCCACAACCCGTGGATCGGTGGCAGTGATATATCTGAAACAGTTGTTTACCTCACGCCATTTTTCGACAGGTACTTTCCATTTTGGTGATTCAAAAAGGCCTATACGGCTCCATAAAGTTGTATCAAGAGTGCCTTTATCGAAATCATCTTCCCATACAAGCTGCCATTGAGTATATTCATTTCGCCGTTCTTCTTTCTGAACATATATGTAACCATCCTCAAGGGTGTATGGCTTTCTGACACATGAAAAAGCAGTAACAATTACTAGTAATATTGATAATGAATATGATCTGTTAATCACCATTATAAGTCAGATTTTATCTTTTATGCAGCGAACGGAGAATCCAGATCTTTTATTGCCTCCCCCATCTCGATAAAACTTGCTGCTGTTAAACCACATGTCACGATACCAGGCATTATCATCATTATCGTACCAGCAAAAACCTGGTGTCTGAAGAGCAAACCAGGCAGCATTATCAGTAACAAGAGGTATTGAGGTCCCATCATTGTATCTGGTTGTTTTCAGATTTTCGTCCAGCCAGGTCTGGTTACCTTTGGTAATTGAATTATATACATTGCCATCTCCCCTGCAGATTATTCTGCCGCATATATTGTAATTTAAGCATCTGACCTTTACAACATAAAAACCTGAACCTATTCCCTGTAACCTGTAAGTATGTTGTCCAATGGGCAGAAATTCCTGTATCTTAATAATCTCTTTACCTGAAATATCAAACAATGATATTTCAGTCTTGCCCGGTACAGGCAAATTGAATTCCATTAAGGAATGATCTGTCATGGGATTGGGGTAAATTGTTATTGCCCGGTCAGAAACAACCAGACCTGATTCAATACCCGTCGGTGTACCCATCAGGTGTAAAACATCCGTTCCACTTAATGTTTGACTTTTACCCTGGGTCAGGTTTTCAACATTGACCGTTGTTACTGTATTTGTTGCTCCAGAGCCGGTAAAACTGATCAGATAATCTTGTGCCTGAAGATAAAACACAGAAATAAAAAACAGCTGAAAAACAGAATAAATTTTAATTTTTATAAGGTCACATAGCCTGTCCCGTAAAGCGGTAAAAATGTTCATCATTCTCATTTTCCTGCCGTGAAAAATTGTACATAAAGGTTTCATAATCAGAATATTTATGTTAACATTCACATTGATCTTTTAATTAGTCTGAACGAACAGACATTTAACAGTATATTAATAATGTTTTCAGTTTAAAGCTGGTTTTAAGCCATATAAATTTATGCCTTTCCGGTATTAAAGTCAAGATAGGGTCATATTTTTTCACGACATTTTCAATTTTATCTGATTAACTGATCCTGAAAATTTAATGAATTAATAGTGCCAGTTATGAACAGAAGGTTAATTTGATTTTTTTTCTGTCAAAGCGTTTTCAGGAACTATTCTATCTGATATTTCTGGTGAAGAGGAGTAAAGTTCAACACTAAACAGAAACCGGATATTAGCCCGAGATCCTTCCTTCCTGGTAGTTTCCCATTCCAACTTATAATTATTGCAAGTGAACAAATAATGACTTTTTTCGTATAAAGTGAAAAATCACAGCTATGAAGAAGATATTTGGTTTATTAGTTATGATACTTGTTCTGAGTATCAGTTGTCAGAAAGACGAAGAAACCCTTTTAGATTCTGTCCTTGGTAACTGGTCTTCACAGGCAATGAACCTGGGGGGAAATGATGTTTACTTTCAGGCAGGTTTTGTTAACAACGGAAAGTACGTTTTAAGCCTGTACAATGCACAAACCGATGAGCTTGTAATGACTCTTGATGAAGCGCTGTTTGTTGTGGATAATGATGAATTTCAGATCTCAATCGAAGAGCCGGATTTTAACCAGCAGGCATCAGGTGATCCAATAATGGTAACCTTTTATGTTTTTATGTCAAAGGACAAAAAGGAAATGAGATGGTTCCCTGAAGATGAAAACGGAGAAACTCCAATAATTTTCTGGACTAGACAATAGTTTTCTCAGGTAAATTAAAGTATAAAACATAAAAAGAGGCTTTAATGGCCTCTTTTTTTCTGGAATAAAGTTCCGGATTTTTGCTTCCTTTGGGAAATTTTTTAAGCTCTCTTGTGAAGTATTTTAGACAGTTCTGATGATCAGAATAAGTCAGTTTATCGAGAAGCATTTCTGGATCTTTCTGCTGGCAGGTATCATTATCGGATTATGGCAGCCGCTCAGATCTGAAACACCACCATACCTGCTGAAATTACTGCTCGGGATGATGCTGTTCCTGGTCTTTATGAAAATTGATGCCATTGAAGTGTTTGAAAAAATAAAGAACTTCAGATTAATGATATTTATATCAGTTGTCTATATGATCATTGTACCTCTTTTGTTCTATTTTCTTACAATGTTCTTTGACAGGCAGCTGGCAACCGGACTTCTGCTTCTTACGGCTATGCCTGCCGGGGTCTCCTCTCCTGCCCTGGTTGATCTGCTTAAAGGCAATATTCCTCTCGCCATGAGCATAGCCGTTGTAACACAGATTATTGCACCTTTTACAGTTCCCTTGTTATTCTGGATCATCGGATCCTTAAGTCTTGAGATCAACATATTATTGGTATTCAGAGATATAGTAATGCTGATCTTCATACCCATGTTCCTTGCACAATCAGCCAAGAGATTATTTCCGCGTGCGATAAGCAGGGGACAGCACCTGTTCACTTCTGTCAATGTTTTTGTGCTCTTTTCATTTGTTTATATAGCCATCTCATCACAGAGGGATATCATTATCGAAAACCCGGTAAGCCTGATATGGAAAACTGCAGTATTATATCTTGTTTTCGCCCTGCTTCATGCAACAGGTT
>DNOQ01000458.1 GCA_003501665.1 Bacteroidales bacterium
GAACTACGGGAAGTAACTGTTATCGGAAGCAGAACGTCAAAGTTCAATACTACAAAAACAGGTGCTACCACAAATATTTCGAGAGAACAAATGGTAATTTTACCCACTATTAACCGTAGCATAAGCGATATGGCCAGGGTATCTCCGTACACAAACGGGATGAGTTTTTCCGGTGGTGACGGACGTTCTACAAATTTCACTGTAGATGGTTCAAATTTCAATAACAATTTTGGTCTGAGCAGTAATCTGCCAGGCGGGGGCAATCCGATTTCCCTGGATGCTATCGAAGAAGTACAGGTAGTTATTGCACCTTTTNNTTCGTCAGACTAACTTTATTGGTGGCGGTATTAATGCCATCACCAAATCGGGGACCAACACTTTTAAAGGCGCTGCGTATACATATCAGACAAACCAGAATATGAGGGGTAACAAAATTGGCGACCACGACTTTGGCGACCGTGATAAAGAATCAAACTCTATATATGGGGTTACCATTGGCGGACCGATCCTTAAAAACAGGTTGTTCTTCTTTGGGAACATTGAATATGAGAAAACCCCGCAACAGGTGATCTACTGGCGGGCATCGACTGATGGTATCTCAGATCAGCAAACCATTTCGCGTGTTACTGAAACCGATTTGCAAACAGTATCCGATTTCTTAAAGAATAATTACGGCTACGAAACAGGTTCGTATAAAAGTTTTCCCGCCAACGAATCAAACCTTAAATATCTCCTTCGTCTGGACTGGAACATTAACGCTGCCAATAAATTAAGCATGCGGTTCAATCATACCAAAAATACCGCATGGAATCCTCCAAACGGAAACTCAACTGATGGTGGTTATCGTGATCGTACTAAAGATCGTGTCGGAGAATTTTCGATGTCATATGCAAATTCGATGTATTCGCAGGATAATATTGTTAATTCCGGATCTTTGGAATTGAACAGCCGGTTTACGAATACTATATCCAATCAATTGTTGGTGACTTACTCCAATATTGAAGATATTCGCGGATCCACTTCCGATCCGTTCCCGTTTATTGACATTATGAGCGGTGATATTGCAACGGGAGCGGCTGCACTGGCTCCATACATTTCAGCCGGTTATGAATTGTTTACATGGAATAATGGTGTAAAAAACAAGATCATTACAGTTACTGATAATTTCGGTTACTCTCTTAATACTCATAAGTTAACGGCAGGTATCAATTACGAATACCAGATGGCTGATAATAATTATATGCGCAGCGGAACGGGTTACTACCGCTATGCAAGTCTCAGTGATTTCCTGAACGGTGCTGCACCGGTCGATTTCGCGTTGACCTATGGCGCCAACGGAATACTTGTTCCATCCAATGCTGTTAAATTCAATCAGATCGGCGCATATATTCAGGATGAATGGAGTCCTGTGGCAAATTTCAAACTAACAGCCGGATTGCGTGCTGATAATATCACATTTATAGATGATATTATGACCAATAATGCCATTCTGGGCCTCGACTTTGGCAGCCGCCATATTAATACAGGAGAATGGCCAACACCTAAGATCAATCTGTCACCCCGGATCGGCTTTACCTGGGATATTAACGCTGACAAGTCATTTGTTTTACGTGGGGGGACCGGCTTGTTCACAGGCCGTCTGCCTTTGGTATTTTTCACCAATATGCCTTCGAACGCAGGTATGAACCAATTGCTGATGAAGATACAAACCAGCTTTAATCCCGATGGTACGGTGAAAAACCGGGATCCGAGGTTAGACTTGCTGGCAGGCGATATTATGACTAATGTCAATGAGATGATTGAAAGGCTGAATTTCCAAACTGTTGTAACTCCTGAAGATGGAAGTGTCCCCAGCTCGATCGCAGGTGTTGATCCCGATTTCAGGATGCCTCAGGTGTGGAAATCTTCAGCAGCACTGGATTACAAAGCACCTGTTGATTTCCCATTCTCTATAACAGCCGAAGGTGTTTTTACCAAGAACATAAATGCAGTTATGCTTGATAATTACGCTGTGAAAAATCCTGATGCAGCCTGGACAAAATTTTCCGGACCAGACAACCGTTACATCTTTCCTGCAAATTATCTGTATACCTCAATAAAAGATGCCTGTGTTCTTATCAATACGAATAAAGGTTATGGTTATACCCTGAACCTGACTGTTAATGCCGAGCCGGTAAATAATTTCAACATTATGGCTGCCTATACAAAAACCGAAATGAAAGAAATATCGGGGATGCCCGGAAGTAACGCCAACTCGGCATGGGTAGGTCTAGTTACTGTTAACGGGCCGAATAATGCCACCGTGCAGCGTTCACAATATGTAGTTCCCGACAAGGTTATCGGTTCATTATCATATCGTATTCCTTACCTGAATGACAATATGGCCTCAACCTTCAGCCTTTTTTATTCAGGTTTCACTCCTTACGGGAACAGCTTCATATGCAGCAATGACATGAACGGTGACGGTGTTACTAACGACCTGATTTATATTCCGAAACAAATAGGTGAAGTTAATTTTGTTTCAGATGCAGACAAAAATGCATTCTTTGATTTTATAGAACAGGATAGATATCTGCGTAAACACAAGGGTGAATATGCTGAAGCCTATGCTGCACGTGCACCCTGGGTGAACAGATTCGATTTCCGCTTTGTTCAGGATTTCTCCGTTAAAGCCGGAATGACCAGAAATACCTTGCAGTTGAGCATTGACCTTCTTAACGCGGGCAATCTGCTGAATTCAAAATGGGGTGTTTATAAAAATATGTCTGTAAGCAATAATGGAGCGATACTGAAGTATGAAGGGCGTGATGCAAACAACGTTCCAGGCTTCTCTATGGTAAAGGTAGACAATACATACCCCACCCAAACCTATTCTCCTTATCTGAATATTAACCAGACCTGGAGATTGCAGGTTGGCCTGCGCTATATTTTCAACTAAGCTGACTGTTATTACATACACAATTAAAGGGCGCCGTAATCTGGCGCCCTTTAATTTTTGACAACTTTGCATTAAGATCTTAATAATGTAAATATCATAAAATAAAATACTTATAAAAAGTTAATAACTATCCTGCCAAATGTTAATAAACTTAAATTTTTTGTCTTGTTTGGAGATTTTTGCTTGTCTAATTTAGCAAATACCCGCTTTTGAAGTCGGCGGATGTATAATCTCAATAAAATCAGAGGATAACAGAATTTACATTTTGAATATGGGAGAATTATTTGTCCAGGGATCAACTATTGTTACTGAAAAAGTGAAAGAAGAAGAGAACAAAACCGAGACTCAGAATGAAAACTCCGGGAAAAGGGAGTCAGAACCGGATAAGCGGAAACCGGGGAGGCCCATATATTCTCACGATGAAGCAGTTGAAGCAAGTATAAGATACTTCGGGGGTGATGAGCTTGCTGCAAGGGTCTGGGCAAATAAGTATGCTCTGAAGGATTCATTCGGGAATCTTTATGAAAAAAGCCCGGACGATATGCACCGCCGGCTGGCCGGAGAGATACACAGGATCGAAAAGAAATATATGAATCCTTTGCCCGAAGAGCTTATTTACAGTGTGCTTAAGGATTTCAAATATATAGTGCCACAGGGAGGTCCGATGACGGGTATCGGCAATGATTACCAGATTGCATCCCTATCCAATTGTTTTGTTATAGGAAATGAAGGATCATCTGATTCTTACGGTGGTATAATGAAGATAGACCAGGAGCAGGTACAGCTTATGAAGAGGCGCGGTGGTGTCGGTCATGATCTTTCACATATAAGGCCCAAGGGAACTCCCGTACTCAACAGTGCCTTAACATCAACCGGTGTTGTTCCATTTATGGAACGTTATTCCAATTCAACACGCGAAGTGGCTCAGGATGGGAGAAGGGGCGCTCTCATGCTTTCAATATCCATAAAACATCCGGATTCCGGTAAATTCATCGATGCCAAGTTGGAAAACGGTAAGGTGACCGGTGCCAATGTATCCGTCAAGATCACCGACGAATTCATGAAATCAGTCGAACAAAAAGCTGTTTTCCGCCAGCAGTATCCTATCAATTCTGATAGTCCAAAATTCGTGAATGATGTGGATGCTCTCCAGCTCTGGAATAAAATAATTCACAATGCATGGAAATCTGCCGAACCCGGGGTACTTTTCTGGGATACCATAATAAGGGAGAGTGTCCCTGATTGCTATGCCGACCTTGGATATGCAACTGTTTCAACAAATCCGTGCGGAGAAATACCATTGTGCCCTTATGACAGCTGCAGGCTCCTTGCCATTAATCTTTTCAGCTATGTGAAAAATCCATTTACAAAGGAGGCTGAATTTGATCTTGAATTGTACAAGGAACATGTGGGGCTGGCTCAGCGGATCATGGATGATATAATTGACCTGGAACTCGAGAAGATCGATGCAATACTTGAAAAAATAGCCGCTGATCCCGAACCGGATGAACTTAAAAGGGTTGAACGTAACCTGTGGAGGAGTATCCGCAAGAAATCGGAAGAGGGAAGAAGAACCGGTATCGGAATAACCGCTGAAGGTGATATGCTGGCCGGACTGGGATTAAGATATGGCAGTGAGGAGGCTACTGATTTTTCGGTTGAAGTTCATAAAACACTTGCACTTGAAGCATATAAATCATCTACATATCTTGCTAAGGAAAGAGGGCCTTTTGAAATCTACAATTCAGAAAGGGAAAAGAATAATCCTTTCATACTGAGGCTTAAAAAGGAAGATCCTGTATTATATAACAACATGGTCAGGTTTGGAAGAAGGAATATTGCCCTTCTTACAATTGCACCAACCGGGACTACCAGCCTTATGACCCAGACAACCTCCGGAATTGAACCGATATTTTCGGTATTCTATAAACGCAGAAGAAAAGTCAATCCAAACGATAAGGACACTAAAGTGACTTTCAGAGATGAAGTTGGTGATTCGTGGGAAGAGTTTAATGTATTTCACCATAAATTCATCGACTGGCTGAAAATAAACGGGTATGATCCGGATAAGGTTACCAGAATGAAGGATACGGAAATCGAATCGATAATTGCAAAATCTCCATATTACAAGGCTACTGCAAATGATGTTGACTGGATTGCCAAAGTGAAGATGCAGGGTGCAATACAGAAATGGGTTGATCATTCAATAAGTGTTACCATAAACCTTCCTTCCGATGTAAAAGAGGAACTTGTGAGTGAATTGTATCTCACTGCATGGAAATCGGGATGCAAGGGAGCTACGGTATATCGTGACGGATCAAGAACGGGCGTGCTTATAAACGGAAAGCCCGAGACGAGTAAGGAAAGACCGAAACGCCCGAAAACGCTTGATTGTGATGTAATAAGATTTAATATAAATGAGGAAAAATGGGTTGCTTTTGTAGGGCTCAGGGATAATAAACCATACGAGGTATTCACCGGTATTGCTGATGAAGAGATCTTTCCTATTCCGAAAAGTATTTTAAAAGGCCAGATAATCAAAAATAAATCAGACGAAGGTAAAACCCGTTACGATTTCCAGTATACTGACAAGTATGGTTATAAGAAGACCATGGAGGGTTTGTCGCATATGTTCAAACCTGAATTCTGGAATTATGCAAAGCTTATTTCGGGTGTTCTAAGGCACGAGATGCCCATTGCCGATGTGGTAAACCTGGTTCAGTCGCTGAAACTCGACAGTGAATCGATCAATAACTGGAAAAATGGTGTTGAGAGAGCGCTGAAAAAATATATACCTAACGGGACCAGGGCAAAGGGAAAGTGCAGTGAATGTCATTCCTCGAATCTTGTTTACGAGGAAGGATGCCTTATCTGCAAGGATTGCGGCTCCTCTAAATGCGGATAACCTGTTATTTAAGCACTCCCAGCTTTTTCCCGATCTTCTCAAATGCCCTTACAGCTTTGTCAAGATGCTCTGTTTCGTGTGCAGCAGATAATTGCACCCGTATCCTTGCTTCTCCCCTGGGAACAACAGGAAAATAAAATCCGATAACATAAATTCCCTCTTCAAGGAGTCTTACCGCAAATTCCTGGGAGAGTTTTGCATCATAAAGCATAACAGCACAGATTGCTGATTTTGTTGGTTTTATATCGAATCCCAGGTTTGTCATACGGTTGATGAAATATTCAGAATTTCTGTGAAGCTTATCCTGCAGTTCATTGGTTTCTGTCATCATTTCCACCATTTTAATTCCTGCAGCCGCCACGAGGGGAGGGATTGAATTCGAAAAAAGATATGGTCTGGATCTCTGACGAAGCAGCTCGATGATCTCTTTCCTGCCGGTAGTAAAACCACCAATTGCACCTCCAAATGCTTTCCCAAGAGTGCCTGTGATGACCTCTACCTGACCCATCAGACCATATAGTTCCGTAACCCCCCTTCCGGTTTCACCAACAACACCTGCTGAATGTGATTCATCAACCATAACCATGGCATTATAAAACCCGGCCAGTTCAACTATTTTCCTGAGGGGCGCTACATTTCCATCCATCGAAAATACGCCATCGGTTACTATGAGCCTGAATCTTTGAGCCTGAGCCAGCTTTAGCTGTTTCTCCAGGTCGGCCATATCGGCATTGGCATACCTGTATCTCTGTGCCTTGCAGAGGCGAACCCCGTCGATTATTGATGCATGGTTCAAAGCATCTGATATAATCGCATCTTCGTCAGTAAGAAGAGGTTCAAACACTCCGCCGTTCGCATCAAAACAGGCTGCATAAAGTATTGTATCTTCTGTCTGGAAAAATCTTGCGATCTTTCTTTCAAGCTCTTTATGCAGATCGGTTGTACCGCATATGAACCTGACCGATGACATCCCGTAACCACGACTGTCAAGCGCCGATTTTGCAGCTTCGATCAGTTTCGGGTTATTCGAAAGCCCGAGATAATTATTGGCACAGAAATTTAATACCTTTTGTCCCGTATCAAGTTCTATCTCAGCTCCCTGGGGAGAGACAATGATCCTTTCGTTCTTGTAAAGACCGGCATCCCTGATCTCAGTAATTATTTTCTCAAGATGTTCCTTATAATTTTCGTACATATCTTAATTTATATCAGTACCAGTTAAGGATCACTTTGCCGCAGTTGCCCTCTTCCATTATATCTAAACCTTTTTGGAAATCGTCAATATGGAACCTGTGTGTTATAACAGGATCCAGATTGATACCTCCGATGATCATTTGTTCCATTTTGTACCATGTTTCCCACATTTCCCTGCCATAAATGCCTTTCAGGGTTATTGCCTTGAAAATAATTTCATTCCAGGGTATCTCAAAGTCTGAGGGAAGCAGACCAAGGAGTGAGATACCCGATCCGTTGTACATGTTGGATATCATTTCAATAAAAGCTTTTGGAGATCCCGACATCTCAAGTCCTACATCAAATCCTCTCATCCCCAGTAGCTTAACTGCATCGGAAATCTTTTCTCCCTTTGATGGATTGATTGTAAGGGTTGCCCCCATTTTTTTTGCTATTTCGAGTCTGAGATCGATCAGGTCGCTGGCTACAATAAATCTTGCACCGGCATATTTTGCAATTGCAACAGCCATACTTCCGATGAGGCCTGAACCTGTTACCAGGACATCCTCTCCGAGCAGGGGAAATGAAAGAGCCGTGTGGGTTGCATTTCCGAAAGGATCCATTATTGCCGCCCAGTCATCAGGAATACGATGATCGAGGGGGACAACATTTGAGGCAGGGATTCTTACGTATTCAGCAAAAGAGCCGTCGATGTGTACTCCGATGCCTAACGAATTTTCACAGACATGTTCTTTCCCCCTTCGGCAGTTTCTGCAATGGCCGCATGCAAGGTGTCCTTCTCCCGTAACTCTGTCACCGATTTTAAGATTGGTTACACCGGCTCCCATTTTTTCAATATGACCCATATATTCATGACCGATCACCATGGGAGTTTTTATGGTCCGCTGCGACCATTCGTCCCATTTGTAAATATGAAGATCGGTACCACAGATGGCAGATTTTTTTACCTTAATAATTACATCATTAAGGCCCGGTTCAGGGATTGGAACCTCCTGCATCCATAATCCCTTTTCGGGACGGGCTTTTACAAGGGCTTTCATCATTTGCATATTTGCTGAAAGTTAAGCGGTTTCGTTAAATAACATTCAAAAGTAACATAAATATGAGGGATTTTTCCTGACTAAACGCATATTGTTGAATGTAACAGTGTTTACATATCTTTGTAAGGTTGAATCAAATTTGATTAATATGCAGGTACGGGTAAGATTTGCCCCCAGTCCCACGGGGCCTTTACATATAGGAGGTGTAAGAACAGCTCTGTATAATTATCTGTTTGCACGGAAACATAATGGCACTTTTGTACTGAGGATAGAGGATACCGACCGTTCGAGGCTTGTTCCGGGCGCGGAGGGATACATAATCGAATCGCTTAAATGGTGTGGGATTAAAGTCGATGAGGGCATATGCGAGGGGGGTGATTACGGGCCGTACAGACAAAGCGACCGGACAGATATTTACGGACAGTATGCTGATATTCTTGTTTCACGAAAAGATGCATATTATGCTTTTGATACCCCCGAAGAGCTCGAAAAGTTAAGGATGGATGCGGAAAAAGAAGCCATAACTTTTATTTATAACGAGGCTGTCAGGGATAATCTTCAGAATTCTCTGTCGCTCCCGGAAAATGAATGGAAAAGAAGGATAATAAGGGGAGAACCTTATGTTATCCGTTATAAGATGCCGTTAAATGAAGATATACAGTTTGATGATATGATCAGGGGGCATATAGTTGTAAATACGTCTGCTCTGGATGATAAGGTTCTTTTCAAGTCCGATGGAATGCCGACATATCACCTGGCCAACATAGTCGATGACCATCTTATGAAGATAACCCATGTTATAAGGGGTGAGGAATGGCTACCGTCACTTCCCCTTCATGTGATGCTTTATCGTTCGTTCGGGTGGGAAGCCCCGAAGTTCGCACATCTGCCTCTTCTGCTTAAACCTGATGGCAAAGGAAAGCTCAGCAAGCGTGACGGAGACAGGATGGGATTCCCTGTATTTCCCGTTTACTGGCCTTATGGTGAAACTGCAAAAGGTTACCGCGAGGAGGGATATTATCCTGAAGCATTTGTTAATATGCTGGCAATGCTTGGCTGGAATCCGGGTACTGAACAGGAAATATTCAGTATGGAAGAACTGATTGATGCATTTTCTCTTGAAAAAGTCCATAAAGCTGGTTCCAGATTCGATCCGGAAAAGGCAAAATGGTTCAACCACCAGTATCTCCGGAAGAAAAGTAATAAAGAGATCGCGATGGAATTCAGGGAAATATTGAGAGCCAAAGGATTTCATCTCGATATAGTTCGTCTTGAAAGGCTGGTAGAACTGGTAAAGGAGAGAGTGAACTTTGTAAAAGAGATCTGGAACGAAACAGATTTCTTCTTTATAAGTCCGGAAAAATATGACCTGGAAGTCATAAGGAAAAGATGGAATTCTGATACACCGTCTCAATTGCTGGAATTGCGGAAGGTGCTTAGTGAACTAAATGAATTCACACCTGAGGTAACGGAGAAAACTGTTAGATCGTGGATTGAATCAAAGGGATATAACACGGGTGCCGTTATGAATGCTTTCAGGCTTGTTATTGTGGGGGCATTACGTGGTCCTCACATATTTGATATAATTTCATGGACAGGGAAGCAGGAGACTCTTGACAGGATTGACAGGGGTTTGGCAGTTATCGGAAAAATGACAGAATGAGCTTACCGGGTCGTACGGACTATATTGATATCCACACACATTATGGAACCAAAGCCAGTGCCGGAACCTTTTCGGTAATAAGCCTTATGGCGCATGAAGAGATATTTCCGGAAAGTACTCCCGGAATTGCTTTTACCTTTGGCATCCATCCATGGTTCCTTACCCCGACAAATCATGACCGGCAACTGAAAGATTTAAAAAGAATTGCACGAAATTCCGCGGTAATTGCGATCGGGGAAGCAGGATTTGATAAAATAAAAGGTCCGGATAACGATCTTCAACGCCGGACATTTGAAGAACAGGTGGCTGTTGCGGAAGCGATGAACAAGCCTCTGGTTATTCATTGTGTCAGGGCATGGGATGAACTGTTAAAGGCACATAAAAGACTAAAGCCTTCAAGACACTGGCTGGTGCATGGTTTCAGAGGCAATAAAGACCTTGCAGGCCAGCTGGTATCAAAAAATATGTTCCTTTCATTCTGGTTCGATTTTGTTAACCGGCCCGAAGCAACTCCTTTGATCAGGAGTCTGCCTGTTGAACGGATTTTTCTTGAAACGGATGGTTCGGGTGTTGATATAAAAGATATTTACAAAAAAGTGTCGGAAGATCTTGAAATGGAGATAGAAGAATTAAAAGGAATAACTTACAGGAATTTTAAAGTATTTTTTAGTTTAGAAAGTTATTAACCAAGGAGTTACACGGAGTAAGAATACGGAGTTAAGAAACTGTGGAACTCTATGCAAACTCAGTGTAACACTGTGGTTAAATTATGAAGTATTATGGTTCATGACTGGCTTGAACGGACGGAAATGCTTACAGGCAAAAAGGCTTTGAAGAAGCTTAAATCTGCCAGGATACTGGTCGTCGGTCTTGGCGGGGTGGGAGCTTATGCCGCTGAGATGATCTGTCGTTCGGGGGCAGGATCGATGACAATTGTTGACGGTGATAAGATACATCTTTCCAATATCAACCGGCAGTTGATTGCACTGAACGGTACTTTGGGAAAATCCAAAGCCCTGGTTATGGGAGAAAGGCTCAGGGACATCAATCCGGATATTAAGCTTACTGTTATTGATGAATATATCAAGGATGAAAGAATGACCGAAGTGCTTGATGCCGGGTATGATTATGTGGTAGATGCAATAGATACATTGTCACCCAAAGTTTTCCTGATATGGCATTCACTTCAAAGGAAATACCCTGTGGTAAGTTCAATGGGTTCCGGTGGTAAATATGATCCTCTGAAGATAAAGATAACGGATATATCGGAGACCACTGACTGTAATCTGGCCCGTATTCTCCGTAAAAGGCTTCACAGACTGGGGGTGAGGGATGGCGTCAGGGCAGTCTGGTCACCCGAGGTAACCGATAAAACAAAGGTAATTTCCGTAACAGGAGAGCAAAATAAGGCTTCGGCCGTTGGGACCATTTCATACATGCCGGCAGCCTTTGGTATAGCATGTGCATCAGTGGTTATCCGGGATATTATCGGGGATCCCCTTTAAGTGTGGCATTTATGGATTATTGTTGCCGTTCTTTTTTCCGTTGGATCGTTTAAAAATGAAATATGCCGGAATCCCTGCAGCAACAGTAAGCAGGGCTACTGAGGATTCAGCAGGCCGTTCGAGGAATGAAAGAATAAGAATAAGCAATCCTGCAGTAACATAGATTATCTGAATGAACGGGAAACCTGACAGGCGGAGTGCCCCGGGATTTTCCCTTCTCAGTTTCCATATTCCTATGACTGTCATGATCGGGAATATCCCCAACGCAAATCCCATATATGTTAATACCTGTTCAAAAGTACCCGAGAAAGCAAGGATTACCGCAATCACACACTGAAGGAGTATTGAATTAGACGGTACTTTGAACTTTTCATGGATCTTTGCAGCCGACCGGAAAAAGAGTCCGTCGTTTGCCATGGAGTAATATACCCTCGGACCAATAATGATAAAAGCGCTCAGCGATGAAAAGAGAGCAAAGGCAATTAACATCGAAACAAGTATTTCTGCAGATTTCCCGAAGAGGTTTCCCATTGCCAGGCCTCCCACTGAAATGACATCTTTCATATCATCCGGTCTGATACTGTAAATATAAAGAACATTGATGGCAAGGTATAGCAGAACCACTATACCGGTTCCGTATATAAGTGAACGGGGAAGTGTTTTTGACGGATTCTTTATTTCTGCACCAAGATAAGTGGAAGCATTCCAGCCACTATAGGCAAACATGATCCACATCAGGGAAAGGCCTATTGTTTTAAATCCTGAAAGGCCTGAAAGGGTCTTGCTCCCATCCCTGAAATTGCTTAAATCACCATTGCCCGATCCGAATCCGGCCAGCAAAAGGACAACAATAAGAAGAACCTTAAGGATCGTAAGTAAATTCTGTATTCTTGCTCCATATTTGATACCTCTGTAATGGATAAAGGTAAATATGATTATTACACTTACAGCAAGTAATTTCTTTGTAAACTCAGGTCCCATTATACCTGTATTTTCGAGCCAGGCGGGAAGTGCAGGAACTGCTCTCGAAAAATATTCGCTGAATCCCAGTGCCGATGCGGCAATAGGGGCTGAAAAACCAACCATAAATGAAACCCATCCGCTGAGAAATCCGTATATGGGATGATACAACCTGGAAAGAAAAAGATATTCTCCTCCTGCTCCGGGCATTGCTGCCCCTAGTTCACCATAGGAAAATGCCCCGCAGAGGGCAATAAAACCTCCAATTGCCCACAGGATAAGCATAAGCATCGGATCGTGAAGATCGGCCATCAGAAGTCCTGATGTGGTGAAAATTCCTGCACCGATCATGTTGGCAATAACAATATTTGTAGCAGGGAACAGCCCCAGCTTTCTTTGGAGTTTTTCTTCCGCCATAATCAGTCAGGATTATTTTTCAGATCGTTTGTAACTTATTGAAACGCCTCCGCCGCTGTTGTTGACAGTTGTTTCATAATTCTTAAGGCTTCTGACATACCGAAGGAATTCAGCCTGTCCTCCGTAACCTCCATATCCCCTTCCTCTTTCTGATACATTATGAGCCGTGAAACAACCTCCGACAGTAAGTTTGGGATCTATCTCAATGAAATAGTTTGTATACCACTCCTTGTCAGCATCATTGAAAACAAAATCAAACGGACCCTTAAGCTCTTTTACAAGTTTATGGGCATCGGCAAGTCTTGCATCGATATATTCTGATAAACCGGCCTTTTTAAAATTTTCAAGAGCTCGCATGTGCCTGCCTTCATCTATATCGATTGTTATCAGTTTGCCTCCTGTCCTGCTTAATGCCCAGGCTATCCAGATACCGGAATGTCCTGTTGATGTCCCTATTTCAAGAGCGGATTTATATCCGTTCTTTATAATGATAT
>DNOQ01000366.1 GCA_003501665.1 Bacteroidales bacterium
AAACAAAAGTAAGGATTGAATTATTGCCCCAGGAATTATCGGCTGCACCAATCTGATAAAGGAATGAATAAGGAAAAACAGCCTCAAAGCTGAACATTGAGTTTCGGGGCAGATCCCTGATTACTCCCGTCACAGTGAATTGTAATTTATTTTCAATAGTCAGGGTTTTCCCCATCGGATTTTTGTTTCCGAAATATTTTCTGGCCAGTTTTTCCGTAAGCACCATGGACTGAGGATTGCGAAGAGCATTTTCAGGATCACCGCTTATGAAAGGTAAAGTAAATATTTTGAAAATACCTGAGTCGGCAGCAATAATTGATGATTCGAAGAATACTTTTTCTTCCTGCCGGAAAAGCAGGCGGGGCATCCGGTTAATTCGTGTCTGATAACGGATCTCAGGGATCTTTTCTTTCCAGACAGGACCACTGGGGTGCGGTGTTACGGTCACATGATAACGTGCCCCTGAATAGAACTGATCCTCCTCTACCCTGTAAATATTCTCAAAATTCGTATTAAATCTGTCAAAACTGAATTCATCCTGCACCCAGAGAAGAATCAGTAATGATGCTGCGAGCCCGATTGCCAGTCCAAAAATATTGATAAGAGCAAAGCTCCTGTTCTTTAATAAATTTCTGCAGGCTATACTGAAAAAATTCTTAATCATGAACCGGTTTGTGGTTTTGGTAAGGACGAATAATTAATGCCTTTGTTGCATCTTGATAAATTATTCGTCTTTCATATATAAAAATCCGGAGTAACCGGGGAAAGGTAATTATTAACGTGTTGTGTGGTTGATATTAATAAACTACTATGTTAATATACTGTTAATATTCAGAAAACATGTGGATTTTCGAATGAAGTAATTTTAAATTTAACCTTCTGCCTTCCTTAATAAAGAATTATGATAAAAAATCTGCTTAAAACTGCTTTAAGACACATCCGCAAACATTTTGCTTATAGTCTTTTAAATATTCTGGGATTGACAATTGGAATATCAAGTGCCTTACTGTTAATTATTTATGTCTCTGATGAGTTGAGTTATGACAGATACCATGAAAATGCCGGCAGGATCTACAGGGTTTCTTCAAAAATTACTGAAACTGATGACCAGTTCACCTGGATAGTAGCCCAGATACCCATGGGACCACAGGTTGTTCAGGATTATCCTGAGGTTCAGTCTTTTGTACGGTTTATACCCATGAACAGGGCATTGTATAAGTTTGAAGATAAAGAATATATCGAAGAGGATTTTTATTATGTCGACTCAACCCTCTTTGACATATTTACTCACAAGGTATTAAGGGGTGAAGTAAAATCTGCGGTAAAAGATCCGGGTAAGATTGTTCTTACAGAAACAGCGGCAGCAAGATATTTTGGTGACTCGGATCCGGTTGGAAAAACACTTACGACCGGGAATACAGCTTTTGAAGTGACCGGAATAATTGGCGATATACCCTCCAATTCGCATTTCAGGTTCCAGGGAATAACGGCCAGGAATAATCTGCCGAAACAGATTGGCAGCTGGGGAAATTTCGGCGTTTTTACTTATCTAATGTTACCCAGGGATCTGGATGTCAGGGCATTTGAGGCGAAAATGCAGGGCATGTATGATGCTCATATGAAATCAATTTTCGGTGCTTTGAATATTAGTATTGAATATATCCTGGAACCAATCACCAGGATCCATCTTTATTCGACAAATGCAAATGAACCTGAACCTACCGGAAGCATTACCTATGTTTACATTTTCGGAGTTGTTGCAATTTTTCTCATCCTGATAGCAGCAATGAATTATATGAACCTTGCAACTGCCAGGTCTGCAGGCAGGGCACGTGAGGTTGGATTGCGAAAGGTCGTCGGGTCACGAAGAGTAACTTTGATTGCTCAGTTTCTGTCCGAATCAGTAGTACTAACAATCATTTCTCTTTTTATAAGTATTATACTGGTTATCATTATTTTACCCAAATTCAATATTCTTGCAGGGAAATCATTTGATCTGGCCATTCTCTATAGTCCGGTTTTCATTACTGTAGTTATTTCCGTAATCCTTATTGTGGGAATCGCCGGAGGAAGCTACCCGGCATTCTTTCTGTCAGGATTCAGCCCGTCTACCGTGCTGAAGGGTGAAATAACACAGGGATCGGCAGGCAGTTTGTTTCGTAAGATACTTGTTGTGATACAGTTTACAGTATCAGTTATCATGATAATATGTACACTTGTCGTATTCAGGCAGTTAAATTATCTGAAGAACATGGACCAGGGATTTGATCCCAGAAATGTCATAACGCTTGAACTTAATCAGAATATGATCCGGAAATACCCTGTGCTTAAACAGATGCTCATGGAGAATGAAGACATAAGATATGTAACTTCTACAAATACTCCTATGGGTGAAGGATCTGGCAAAGCACTGTTTAACGTAGAAACAGATCAGGGAATGGTCCAGAGGGGGATTAATTTATCTGTTGTGGATCATGATTTTGTTGAGACTCTTGGAATAAAGATGAAGGAAGGGCGTGATTTTCAGCAGGATATGCCATCTGATACACTAGTTGCTGTTGTTGTTAATGAGACTTTCGTTAAGAGGATGGGGTGGAGCGAGGCGATAGACAAGAAGATTGACCTGGGAGATGGCAACCAGCTACGGGCAAGAGTTGTCGGTGTAATGGCAGATTATCACCAGACCGGAATGTATAATGAGATCGAGTCACTAATGCTTGTTTACCGTGAGAGGAACAATATAATTTATATAAAAATGAGCGGAGATAATATTGAGCAAACCATGAGCTTCATAGAATCTAAATGGAAAGAGGTGCTTCCTGACCAGCCTTATTCATATACATTCTTATCAGAAAGTCTTAACAGTCAATTTGAAGCTGATGAGAAACGTGGTCTCATCTTTACTATTTTTACCATTCTGGCAATCCTGATTGCATGTCTGGGACTATTCGGTCTGGCATCTTATATGGTGGAACAAAGAACCAAAGAGATCGGAATACGAAAAGTCTTTGGTGCCAGTGAAAATGTTATAGTAGGTCTGATCTCCAAAGATTTTCTGATATTGATAGTAGCTGCGATAATAATTGCTGTCCCCGTCGCCTTTTATTTTATGAATAACTGGCTGCAAAATTATGTTTACCGGACACGGATCAGTATTGCATTACTGATACTTGCTGCGATATTGACAGTTATAATAACTTTTATTACAATTAGTTACAAAGCATACCAGGCATCGGTTATGAATCCTGCCGATGCGATAAAAACAGAATGACGACTAAATGTCCCGCGTAATCTATTTGATTGCAAACGCGCCTTTTAGTTCATCACTGTCTTTATACCCATACCTCACTGCTTTGGTGCGTATGTTGTAATTACCGGGTTTCAGATGCAAAGGGCCTGAATATAGCAACCACCTGGGATTCTCTGTTTCTTCAAAGGTATAAACTATCGATGCGCCATGTGTCGGACAATAAAAGCCGAGGGTCATCGGTGATGAATAGGTCCCTCCTGTCCGGTAATTTTTTGAAGCCCGGTCTTCAGGGGCGTTAATAATAAAATATGGAATATCAGTCACCGGTTGTTTTCCTCCGGGCCACATCTGTTCGATCATTTCATTTTCATTCATGTGCCCCAGATCGCCTGTTTCAAGTGTCCATTTAGTGTGACGTTTTCTCAGGTCATCCAGTACAGGTTTAAGCTTCGGATCATTGATCAGGTTATTTATCTGATAGGGATCAGCCTTCACATCATAAAGCTCTTCAGGAGGTCTGGTATATGACATCCATGCTTTCTGTGGTCCGGTAAGCTTACCTTCAGCGTCAAGCCTGAGCATCTCCTTGTATATGGGCATGTTGCTCAGATACGGAATCCATATAGGAAATGGTTCATTCGGATAATAATTGCGGATATACAGATAATCTCTGGTCCGCACTGAACGGATCATATCATAGGATTCATCTACCCTGTCGCGTGCTGCAAAAACGGCATCCCGTGGGTCTCCTTTCTGATTTCCGAGGAAAGGAACACCCTGCATATGTGCCGGAACAGTAATTCCGGCAAGCGATAAAACAGTTGGTCCGAAATCAACTGAGCTTATTAGCCGGTCGTCAACAGTACCGGCATTGGTTTTATCAGGCCATTTTATTATTAACGGGATATTCAATCCGGAATCATAGAGCCATCTTTTACCTCTTGGCAATCCGTCACCATGATCACCCCAGAAGAAAATGATGGTATTATTGAGCTCTCCTTCCCTTTCAAGTTCGGTAAGCAAAGCACCAACGACTGAATCGAGCCTTGCTATATTATCATACATTTTGGCAAGATTCTTTCTGATGATCTCATTATCCGGGTAATAAGGAGGTACCTTGATCTTCTTCAGGTCTGTTTTAACATTACTGATATCCCACGATTGGCTTTCATGTGTGCCAGTCCAGTTGAATACTGCAAAGAACGGCTGGTTTTTATCGGGCCTGTTCTTATAATGAGCCTTATTGTTACATTCGTCCCATATACTTGCAGGCACGTTATTTCCAGCAAACTGGTAGTCAGTTTTTGCATTGTTCGTGCAATAATATCCTGCGACCCTCATATATTCTGTAAATGCCTTTACGTAATGGGGTGGAACGGCAGTAAACTGGATGGGATTTTCAGCAGATCTTCTATAGGATGTTGTTCTCATATGCATACATCCTATGGAAGTCTGGTACATTCCGGTTATGATACCTGCACGGCAAGGGGCGCTTATGGCGGCAGTTGTAAAAACATTTGTATATCGGACCCCCTGCGAGGCCAGTCTGTCGAGGTTGGGAGTTTTGGCTGTATTGTCACCATAGCAGCCAAGGTGGGGACTCATATCTTCGGTGGAGATCCAGAGGATATTTGGTTTTTTCTGTGGCTGTTGACCGTTGGCATTCGCACACAGGAATGCAACTGCACTTACTCCGAGTAAGGGTTTAAGGTAATTCATAGTTTCTTTTTTTATCTTTGAGTGTTACTTAATAAATCCTGCCTTGCGGCGGTTAGCTCCCGGGGCTTTTGTCAGATCATCCCCAAGGTCCTGACGGGCTTTTTCAACAAGGGCTTCAAGTTCCTTCACTTTTTCAGGATAGAATTCAACTACATCATACCATTCTCCCGGGTCGCGCCGCAGATCGTACAGTTGCGGGGTCTCTATAATCTCTGTTTCGTAAGGCCCGGGCCATCCGTCATTTCCGGGCTTAACGCCAAGGTAACTTCTTCCCCTGTGTGGTAATACAAGTTTCCAGAAATCTTTCTGAACAGCTTCAAGGCTGTTTTGCTGGTAATAATAATAGAATTCACTTCGTGGTGCAGCTGTTTTATCGCCCAGCATAAGGGAAAGGATGCTTATGCCGTCGATTTTTTCCTCAGGCAGAGAAGCTCCTGTAATTTCAGCCAGTGTCGGAAGAATATCCATTGCACAGGCAAGCTGATTGCATATCTCTCCTGCAGGTATCACACCCGGCCATTTCATGAGGCATGGTACCCTCTGACCTCCTTCCCTGCTTGTCCCTTTACCTTCACGGAGGCCGCCCGTTGTACCGGCATGATTACCGAAATTGAGCCACGGTCCGTTGTCACTTGTAAATATTATCAGGGTGTTCTTTTCAAGCTTATTCTTTCTGAGAGCTTTCATTATCTCTCCCACCGACCAGTCTACTTCCATCATTACATCGCCATACATACCCTGTTTGCTTTTTCCCCTGAATTTTTCTGAAACACCGAGTGGAACATGTACCATTGAATGAGGTATATACAGAAAGAAATGCTGGTTTTTATGGTCATTGATAAATGCAACAGCTTTTTCTGTATATGTTGTAGTCAGTTTATCCTGATCTGAAAGGGTCAGAACCTCTTCAACTTTTTCATTCCCTTCGATCAGAGGCAGAACCGGATATTTCATCAGCCTGTGGGTAGTATCTTTCAGGTGAATTGGCACTCCGTCAAAATCTACCGGCCACATGTCGTTTGAATATGGAATACCAAAATAATAATCAAATCCGTGTTGCAGGGGCAGGAACTCCCTGTGATGTCCGAGATGCCATTTACCTATTGCACCGGTATGGTATCCTTTTGTTTTAAGCATTTCGGCAATTGTTGTCTCAGAAGGATTAATACCTGTTTGTGCCCATGGAGCCAGTGCTCCTGAAAAACCTATACGGTTGGGATAACATCCGGTCAATAATCCGGCCCTTGACGCACTGCTCACAGCCTGGGGGCAATAATACCATGTAAACTGCATGCCTTCATTTGCAAGACGATTAAGATTCGGGGTTTCGAATTTATTGGCCCCGGTTCGTCCGATATCTCCGTAACCCATATCATCCATAAGGATAAGTATTATGTTGGGAGTGGCAGATCTGACTGGTGCTGTTTTCTGACATGCCGTTGATACAGCTGCCATCGCGACTGCGCTTATTCCAATTACTGAATGAAAAATTCTCATGTTATGTATATGTCTTTCAGTTGTTTTAATTACCCTCTTTTATTTTCTGAAGCAGGTCTGATAATTCATTGAATATTTTCATTTTTTGTGGTGCAACATTATTTCTTTCTCCCAGATCGGTCTTAAGATTATACAGCTGAGGTACAGTATCATTTCCCGTTTCAATATTGGTATTCACATTGAGTTTTGGACCAGGACCCGGTTCAATGATTTTCCAGTCACCTTTTATCAGGGATAATCTTCCATTGGATGCATGTTCAACAAGCCACTCACGTCCGGATTTTGATTTTCCGGTCAGTGTCTTGAGATAATCAAAACTGTCAGGTCCGGCATCATGTGATAAAGTCTGTCCCGTCAGCGAAGAAAATGATGCCATAAGGTCGATCTGGCTGAAAAGAGCATCTGTCGTTCCGGTTTTCACAGTACCCGGCCACCGTACAATGAAAGCGATTCGCGTACCACCGTCAAAAGCACTGTATTTTCCTCCTCTGAGAGGTCCTGCAGGTTTATGATCACCCAGTTTCTCGACAGCATCATCTTTATATCCGTCATCAACCACAGGGCCATTATCGCTGGTGACAATAATCATCGTTTTTCGGATCAGGCCAAGATCATCTATTGTTTTTACTATTTCACCGACCGACCAGTCGAACTCCAGGATTGCATCTCCTCTTGGTCCCATACCGCTTTTGCCGACGAATCGCTGGTGTGGCACTCTCGGTACATGGATATCGTGCGTGGCGAAATACAGAAAAAAAGGATTATCCTTATTCTTTTTTATAAACTCTACAGCTTTTCCTGTAATTACATCTGCCATATCTTCATCTGTCCAGAGGGCAGATTTTCCTCCGCTCATATATCCGATGCGGCTTATTCCATTAACAATAGTCATGTCATGTCCGTGGCTTGGATGTATTTTAAGAAGTTCAGGATGATCCCTTCCGGTAGGTTCAACAAGTATTGGTTCAGTAAAACTTACTTTTATCGGGTCATCCGGATCGAGCCCCACCACTCTCCTGTTTTCAACATAAACACAGGGGACCCTGTCACCCGTGGCAGGTAT
>DNOQ01000221.1 GCA_003501665.1 Bacteroidales bacterium
GACAGACTCCCGTTAGCTGTAAGGCAAAGTGAACCATGCTCTCATTACACCATGACTTCCGACGCGCAAGCAATAGTTTTGCAGCCCTTCCCTGCAACCGTCCCGTCGCTGCAAAACACATGCTTTTTTGCCTACCCAGACTCCGCCGTTTAGACAATTTAATCATAACATGGAAACCCCTGCCCTCTTATCAGGACTTTGCCACCGAGACAACTTTATCATATCACCAAAATCTCTATCCGTTTATCGGGACTTCATCAACGAGACAACCTTTATTATGTTTACTCATATTTCAGGGAATCAATTGGGTTCCTTGAAGCTGCTTTAAGCGATTGATAACCTACGGATAAAATAGCTATTGATACTGATATAATTCCTCCTGCAATAAAAGATAAAACACCAATGTCAGTTTTATAAGCAAAATTATTCAGCCACCAGTTTATAATTAAATATGACAGCAGGGCGGCAATAAAAAATGAAACAAAAATAAGGTTCAGGTATTCCATCGACAATAATTTTATTATACCTGCTGAAGATGCCCCCATAGCTTTACGTATACCAATCTCTCTGGATCTCTGCTCTGCGGTAAAAGATACGAGACCCAGCAATCCTAGTGACGCTATGACAATAGCCAGAAGGGTAAATACAAGAAAAATACTTCCTAGCTGCTGCTCTTTATAGAATTTTGCATTGAAATCATCCGAAATGAAGGAGTAGTCAAACGAATCGCTTTCCGGAAATGATTTCCATTTTGACTTAATAAGGTTTATTTTATTGTTTATATCGCCGGATGTAAGTCTAACAACGATGTTATTACCTTCTTTACCCTGGAATATGAGAAGGGATGTTATCGCTTCTTCAAGTGACTGAAAATTATAATCTTTTACCACCCCGATTATTTCACGAGTGTCCTGGTTGTTCTCTTTCCAGAATGTCTGTATCTTCTCTCCAACCGGATTGTCAAAACCGAAAAGGCGGGCTGCTGCTTCATTAATTACAACTCCGTTAACATCGGAGGTAAACTCTTTTGAAAAGAATCTGCCGTCAACCATTGTCAGCTTAAGGGTTGACATAAGATCCTCATCTACAATACAATAGTTACTACCTCGTTCCTGTGTGTCTTCTCCTACAGGCCGGAATAGATCGGAATGACTGGCATCAGGGGGAACCAGGTTACAGATGCTGACATATTCAACCTCCGGCATTTTTAAAAGTTCCTCTTTAAAAGCATTTTTATTCGCCCCCAGTGATCCAGCGTTTTTAAGTACTATCAGGTCATTCTTATCAAAGCCGAGATCTTTGTTTTGGATGTATTGCAACTGCCTGTATATGAGCAGGGTACAAATTATTAATCCTGTTGACATTGTAAACTGGAAAATCACAAGTATTTGTCTGATGCCTTTGCTTTTTATCCCCGCTTTGAGTTTTCCTCTTAAAGTGTCGACAGGTTTGAATGATGTGAGATAAAATGCCGGGTAGCTGCCTGCAATTATGCCGGTTACCACAACCAGGAAGATAATGGCGGAGATATAATAAAAATTAAATAATGCCTTTAAGTTTAGAAGCTTGCCTGATAGAATATTGAATTGCGGAAGGATTAGTATTAGAATAATCTGTGCAAGCAGTAAAGATACCAGTGTGTATAAAACCGACTCTGTAAGAAACTGCGTCCGGAGCTTGCTGGTCGTGCTTCCCATAGATTTTCTTACTCCAACCTCTTTTGCCCTTCCTGAATACCTTGCGGTTGAGAGATTCATGAAATTAATGCATGCGATAACAATAATAAAGACCACTATCCCTGCCAACAAATAGATCGTTTTCATATTGCCGCCTGGTTCCAGGTGAAGGTCAACATTTGATGCAAAATGAATCCCGGTCAATGGCTGCAGGTAAAAACCATATGCTCCACCCTTTTCCAGGAATTCTTCAAACGATATCCCAAGATATTTCTGGGCCTGGGGCCCGATGTGTTTTTTTACAAGCTCCTGAATTTGAGATTCTACCCGATCCTGGTCCAATTCCTCACCCATCTTGATATATGTAAGCAGGGAGTTGCTTACCCAGACAGAACTTCGACTATAGTCCCAGGATTCCATTGAGAGGATCATACTGAAGTGGAAGTGTGAATTTGGAGGAGGATCCTCACAAATGCCTGTAATGTTATAGACCCGTTTTTCACTTCCAAATTCCAGACTTTGCCCAATACATCGGTTATCCCCTGGTCCTGAATACCCGAATATTCTATTTGCAGCTGTTTCTGTCAGTACTATGGTATTTGGCCTGGCAAGGACATTTATCGGATCACCGTAAAGAAGTTTAAAACTAAAGAAATTGAAGAAATTTGAATCTGCAACAAGTACTGTTTTTTCGGTAAACAGCTCTTCCCCGTGTTCGATTGGCATATCTTTCCAGAGAGCAATCCGGCATGCTTGTTCCACGCCGGGTACTTCGTTCATGAATCCTGAAGCAACAGGTGCAGATGTATATGGTGAATTGAATTCCTGTCCCGACATACGTCCCATGAGATTAATCCGATATATCCTGCCGGCATCCTTGTGGAACCTGTCATAACTGAATTCATCGACAATATAAAGTATGATTAACAGACTTGCAATTAATCCGATAGTCAATCCGGTTATATTGATAAATGCATAAAATTTCTGCCTCCTGATGTTCCTTAATGCTATTTTAAGGTAGTTATAAAACATTAAGTTAGGGTTTAGTAATCAATTATTTATTTAACCATTTAAAAGACGAAACCTATTTGAATATGATGCATGATAGATCCGGATATAGTAGATTCTTTTGTTCAGGAAGAATTGATCTATTAACAGAAACATTAATAAAACAAAAAAACAGGAATCTATTCAATTATTAGCATCTTTCTAATTATAAAATAACTATTTGTCATCTCAATACTAGATGAAATCCAATTATAATTCCATGTAGTGCAAGTTACTAGCATGGTAGTTCTTATGAATGCCAAGAAAACACAATGACCGTCTCTGTCAGACACATTTGCAACTCCCTTCTTGCCCTCCCTCAGGCTTAAAGCTGCAAAAAAAGCCTTCCAGTCCCTCCCTGCCACTCGAATAGATGGGCGGCTAAAGTAGATAATGTTGTTATATCAAAACTAAATCAAAATTTGCCCTGCGGCAACTCACTGGTACATGCAATAAGCTTTCCTAAAATCGTATAGCTCAATGTCTCCTGAAAAAAGCTTGTTGCACGTACCAACCAGCATAAGGTCCATAGAAAGCTGCTTTACAGAAAAATTCTTAATGATTGTTAGGTAGAAAAAACAAAAAGCTCATTTGCCATTTGGACAACTTCTTCATCATGACAAATTAGTGCCACTTCCAGCACCTTTAAAAGACTAACTTGACTAGAAAATTTCTACATCCAAGACATTTTTAAAATAGTCGAGTAGGTAAGGGGGATTTTCACCCCCAAACCTCTCACAGAACCGTACTTGAACCTCTCGATTCATACGGCTCTTCAAGAGAAAGAGACAAAGGCCGAAAACCATACTCCCAATGAACAAATAGATTAGGGTAATCATTACAGAATCCCGATAACCATTTGTAAGCAAAGTATGGATGTTTCTTCCGGAACCTACGATATTTATTCCTGACCCAAAAAGCCAAACGGAAGTTGAGAATACGGAAGACACCCCTTAGAGCAGACTTACGGAATTTGCCATAGTAATTGATCCACCCTCTGATTTTAGACTTCAGTATTTCTGCAATCTTGTCAATAGAGAGATGTACCATACGATGGATTCTGAGTTTAAACACAGCTTCACAGATTCGTTTTTGACTTTTCTTACTGATTGCCGGAGTGAACCCAAGTTTGAGTCTCTTTCCAGTACTTACAATCCGGGGCTTGAAAGTGTACCCCAGAAAATCAAATGATCTGCTCTGCTTGTCTTTGGGATATCGCTGCTTCTGATTGCTGTTACAGTACACTATCTTCGTCTTGGCCCGATTAAGGTTTAACTTATATTCCTTTAGTCTCAGATCAATCGCCTCAAGTGTCTTTACTGCTTCCTCATACTGACTGCAATGAACAATGATGTCATCTGCATAGCGTTCGAAGGCTCCTTTGGGATATCGTGTCCCAAACCATTCATCAAAAGCAAAGTGAAGGAATATGTTTGCCAGTAATGGACTGATTACTCCGCCCTGTGGCGTTCCTTTTCCAGCACTTTCCCTGAGTGTTCCATCAGGTAACTGTACAGGTGCTTTAAGCCAGCGTTCAACGTACATCAGGATGTATTTCTCCTGCGTAAATTGTCTGACCATCTGCATCATCAGCTCATGGTCAATGTTATCGAAAAAGCCTTCAATGTCCAGGTCTATTGCCCAATCATACCACTGGCAGTTAACCCGGCATTGTTCAATGGCATCGTGTGCACTTTTCCCCGGTCTGTAACCAAATGAATTTGCACTGAAGTGTCCATCAACATGCTTTTCCAATTTTTGTTTAATGACCATTTGAGCTACCCTGTCTGTTACAGTAGGAATGCCCAGGGCTCTCATTTTACCATTGGCCTTTGGTATCAGCTTCTGTCTTACTGCCGGAGGAAAATAGCTTCCGCTGGTAAGCCTGTTCCATACCGGGTAAAGGTATTTCCTCGGCTTACTGTCCACCGCATCAATGGTTATTCCATCAACACCAGGACTTTCTCCTTTCGCTCTCACCAATTTGAAAGCTTCCCAGACTTCAGACTTCTCAATAGGATACCTCTTTTGTTCCTCTTCAAAAATCATCCTCAATTTTCATTAAGTTGTTATACAAAAAGAAACCTCTCTTGTGAAGCCCTTCGCTCCTGCCCCGTTTCCGGGACTGTCATAACTACTACGGCTTCATCCGCCCCTGAAAGAATCTTCGGTATTTCTGGCTTGCTCATACAAGTTTTCGCCATTTTCCCTTTGCATTTCCTTTCAGGTTCTTCTGTTCCTTAAGTAAGCCCAGATAACGTTCATGCCATCTTAATGCCGGATACCATGCAAGCACTAAATCAGGCTCGATCTTGCACCTCGCTCTCTCGCAGCCGCCAACCGCTCGATTTCGATATCATAAAAGTTATTTTCGACACTTCGATAATGGTTCACTTTCGTTCATCTCCGTTACTAACACCTTAACCTTGTCTTGACCAACTCGTGGAATACACAAGGCTATATCCTGACCGTTCAGCACCAGTACCTTGAAAGCCCAGCACCGCAGGACGGTTTGACAAATGTGTCTGTACACCTTTGCCGGTAGACCAATTCAAACCAAAGAAAATGACTGACTTCCTTCGTGAGACCTCTGAATTTACCATTTTATCGGGATTCAGCTCGTATCAAAGACAATCAAATTAATGGTTTGACTACCATCTTACTTAAAGTTACGTCACTCATTCAAAGAACAATATGTGTCTTCGTACCCAACAAGTGACTCAGAACACACAACGCTTTATAACACGGACAATGGGTAAGTTGTTTGTCACACTTT
>DNOQ01000243.1:0-8289 GCA_003501665.1 Bacteroidales bacterium
CAAAAGAGCAACCTTCATCAAAAAGGAACTCTCTGAAAAAGAGTATAACGGGGAACTGGAAAAAATTCACGAAAGACTTCTTCCACTTATAAAAATATGTCAGGAAAATAATACAGTCATCCGGATCGGGATCAATCACGGATCATTATCCGACCGCATTATGACACGTTATGGTAACACTCCGGAAGGTATGGTACAATCGTCTCTCGAATTCATATATATTTTCCGTTCCGAGAATTTCAATAATCTCGTTTTATCAGTCAAATCGTCCGATACAAGGATTTTGGTTGAAGCCAACCGGTTGCTGGTAAAAAGGATGCAGGAAAATGATTTCGCTTATCCCATTCATCTGGGAGTAACCGAGGCTGGCGAAGGGGAAGACGGAAGGGTAAGATCTTCGGCAGGTATCGGAACACTGCTTTCGGAAGGTATCGGAGATACAATAAGAGTTTCACTCTCGGAAGATCCGGAAAAAGAGATCCCTGTGGCTAAGGAGATAGTGAATTTCCTGTGCGGACCGAGGGGACGGATCAAAAACCCCGTTCCCCGCCAGGAATTTAAACCCGGGCAAACATTGTACAAACCCGAAGTTATAACATATAATGACGGCCGCTATCTTAAAGAAGACAATACCCCCTTCAAAGGGAAGATGCTGATCTTTAATTTTAACACACCTCCTTTGCTTTCGGAAAAACGCGAAAGCAGGGATTTCCTCAATCCCATATTCGATGAAGATGATCCTGTAAAGCTTTCCATTGATGCTGCCGCCATTCTGGGACGTTATTTCATCCTGAAACAGGCCGAAGGTATCTGTATCACAAACAGGGGTAAGGTACAGGGAGAATCCCTCAGAGAACTTGCATTTTCCATACTTCAGGCCACTGAAGCGAGGATTATCCGCAACCGGTATATCTCCTGCCCGACCTGCGGAAGAACAAAATTCAATCTACAGGAAGCTGTTCAGAAGGTAAAAAAAGCAACACGACATCTCACCGGTCTGAAGATTGCGATAATGGGTTGTATCGTAAACGGACCCGGCGAAATGGAGGGTTCAGATTATGGTTATGTCGGGGCCGCTGAAGGTAAGGTGCATATTTACAGGGGAATGGTACCTGTTTATAAAAATGTTCCTGAGGAGGAAGCTGTGGCGAAGCTGTTGGGTATAATCGAGGAAGATCTCGCGAAGCATTCTGCATTCTGACAATCTTGCTGCTTCTCATAACGAACCCCCTAAGCCTCCCGGAAGGGGTGTTTCGACATCCTGCAGCTTGTAACGACTCCCGCCCCGCCTGAAAGGGGGCTAAATCATCCTGAAATCCAATTGTTTCTTCTGAAGATCTGCTTTTACAACCTCTATTTTAACCTTATCCCCCAGTGTATAAACCTTTCCTGTTGACCGGCCCCTCAGGCAGTAATTATCTTCATCATATTCATAATAATCATCACCCAGCTCCCTTATATTGATCATCCCTTCACACTGGTTCTCGATTATTTCAACATAAATACCCCATTCAGTGACGCCTGAAATAACCCCTTCATACCTTCTGCCTGTCTTGTCACTCATGAATTCGACCTGTTTATACTTAATGGATGCCCTTTCGGCCTCAGCTGCAAGACGTTCCATTTTTGAAGAGTGCTCACTGAACTTTTCATATTTCTCCTTTCCCCCGGGAATTTCATTATTCAGATATGAAGTCAGCAACCTGTGTACCATCATATCGGGATATCTTCGTATGGGTGATGTAAAATGAGTGTAGTACCTGAATGCAAGCCCGTAATGACCTATATTATCAGTTGAATAAACAGCTTTGGCCATTGCTCTAAGCGCCAACGTTTCAATAATATTCTGCTCCTTCTTCCCCGAAACTGAATTCAGAAGCCGGTTCATGGCTTTCGGAAGAGGAGTGGCGCCATCACCATCCAGCTTATAACCAAACCGTTTTATAAAATGACTGAAATTTGTGATCTTCTCGGGATCTGGTTTATCGTGGATCCTGTAGACAAATGTCTTTCCCCTGAGCTTTTTACCGACATACTCAGCAACTCTTCTGTTTGCAAGAAGCATGAATTCCTCAATAAGCTGGTTGGCTGTTCCCATCTCACGGAATTTAATTGCCAGAGGCTTACCGCTTTCATCCAGATCAAATTTCAATTCAACCTTTTCAAATGCAAAAGAACCTGCTGAAAACCTTCTTTTTCTGAGTTGCTGTGCAAGGGAATGAAGTTCCAGAACCTGATCTTTCATCGGTCCGGCTTCCGAATCGATTACATGCTGGGCTTCGGCATAGGAAAATTGTTTATCGGAATTAATTATCGTCCTTCCAAACCATTCCTGAATCACTTCGGCTTTATCATTCAGCTCAAAAACAGCTGAAAAAGTCAGTTTGTCCTCTCCGGGATTGAGTGAGCATATATGATTTGAAAGCCTCTCGGGAAGCATCGGAACCACCCGGTCGACAAGATATACCGATGTTGCCCTCTGTTTTGCCTCATCTTCGGTAAGGGAGCCGGGTTTGACATAAAAAGTTACATCAGCAATATGAACACCCACCTCCCAGTTGCCGTTTCCGAGCTTCTGCAGCGAAAGGGCATCATCAAAATCGCGGGCATCGGCCGGATCTATGGTAAATGTGGGAACAGAACGAAAGTCACGTCGTGATTTAGTATCCGCCGGCTTTATTTCAACAGGAATCTTTTCGGCATCCTTATTAACGTCCGGAGGGAAATGATACGGAAGCTGAAATTCTGCAAGAATTGCATGCATCTCCGTTTCGTGAAGTCCCGGTTCTCCCAGTACATCCGTTATTTCAGCCACCGGGTTCTTTGATTTGGGATCCCAGTCAATGACCCTGGCAACAGCTTTCTGTCCCTGTCCGGCCCCATTCAGTTTTGATAAAGGAATGAAAAGGTCAAAAGGCATATTCTTATTGTCGGGAATAAGAAATGCAAAACCCGGCATCAGCTCAATTGTACCCACGAATGAGCTGCGCCACCTTTCAATGATCTCCACCACCTCGCCCTCTGGCCTTGCTCCTTTTCTGCGGGCATAGAGCCACACCTTCACCTTGTCGCCGTGAAGAGCAGTTTTCAGATTCCTTGCAGAAACAAAAATATCTTCTTTAATATCATCCCCCGTCACAAATCCATACCCCATCCTGGTCAGATCAACAGTACCGGTTACATAGGCATGAATAATTTTAGCTTTGTATTTCCCCTGATAAACTTCTTCAATAACATCCTGCTTTTTCAGATTCCTCAATATTTCCGGAATCATCTGTTTTTCTTCAGGATCGGTTAAATTAAGCCGCTTGGCGATCTGTTTATTATTGAAATTTTGTTTCGGATTTCGCGATAAAACTGACAGTATCTGTTCTTTTACCTGTTCCCCGGAAACCCCGGATCTCTTCCTCCCCTTCCCCTTTCTGCTCATAAAATCTGATTTTTGCGAAGGTACTAATTTGAAACATTAATTTTATACATTTGATATTATATAAGATTATTATGGCTGAACTGACATCTGTCCTATCCCGGTCCCCATCAATTGTTACAAGAAAAACCGGAAATGAATATGTCCTTGTACCGGTTACAAATAATATAGCCGATATGAACAGTGTTTACACCCTTAATGAAACCGGCGCTTTTATCTGGGAACAGATCGATGGTAAAAAGAACATTGAAGAGCTGATAAATGCAGTTATCGGTAAATATGAAATTGACGGTGAAACAGCAACCAGGGATGTTCTGGCCTTTATTAATAATCTGGGGCATTATCTGATAATTAATTAATACTTGTCTTTAAAGTGGCATTTTTTTGATTTAAGAACAAGGAACATCGATTAACGATTTATGAAGTTTGGCATAATCAACTGATTCTCTTTGTACTTCTAAAATCAAAAATCGTTAATCCTTGTTCGATATTCAAACTAATTTAAAAACATCTTACTTTATGGACAGATACTAATGAAGATTTATTTTGCCACGAAGATACTAAGACACTAAGTTACATAAAGAAGAATTATAAGTATACGGTAGCAGAATGCATAATAATTAATGAAAAATTACAATTTAAATATCGCCGGTTATAAAATAAGGTTTGAAAATACATCTGACAGAACAGATATCATACCTTCCGAAAGATTCAGCAAATATATTTCCACTGAAAATGAATATGATTTTCTGATAAGAGTTCATACCGGTAAAATTATAATACCCGAAGGCGCAAAAAAAGTTTTTGATGCTCCTTATATTGAAGAGATCAACAATATCCGGATAAAAAAAAGCGATGATTTCTGGAGTGTTTTTCAGGACCGGGATGATCTGTTCATCACTTCTATCTTACCTCAATCTCCTGACAACAGCAGAGCAACACTGAAATTCTCTCTTAAGGAGAAGGAATGGGATCTTTGGATCGACACACAGTATAGAACAATCGACCCTATGGAATACCCGCTTGACGGACTGATCCTCTATTACCTCACAGCTATTAACGGGGATATAATGATACATGGATCAGGGGTGAACCATAACGGAACCGGATATCTGTTCAGCGGCATTTCCGGCAGGGGCAAAACAACAATGGCAAAATTTTGGGATAATTTCGGGGCAGAAATAATTCATGACGACAGGCTCATACTGAGAAAGACAGGAACCGGTTATTTCATGAATAATACTCCCGTCTATAAGAATGACGAACCACGTGAATCGCCTGTCTCCGTTATATTCCTGATCAACCATGGCGAAGAGAATACAATGATTCCGGTAAGGGGAGCACTGGCAATAAGCATGGTTATGGCCAATTGCATCCAGCATAACTGGAATGAGGATATTGTAAAAGGATTGCTTAAATCGGTTTCACAGATATGTACAACCATTCCCGTTTATCAGCTCTGGTTTAAACCCGACGAAAGTATAACCGAATACCTGGTCAAAAATGAATAAACCCGGAAAGGATATTATGATCGTGAGGGATCTGGGCTTTTCGCTCCTTGCTGAAGGCAGAATATTAAAAATAAAAGCCGACGGCTACAGTATGTATCCCTCAATTAAACCGGGAACAACTATCTTTATCGAGACTCTGGCAGAAAACAAAATCCTGCTCCCGGGCGAGATAATAGCATGGAAAAGGGAATCCGGATTTGTTGTTCACAGATTCGCAAGATCTGAATATAAAGGAAATGAGGTTTTTTATTATACAAGAGGGGACAGTTGTATACGGGAAGATGAACCTGTAACGAGAGATCAGATTGCAGGGAAAGTAATCCGGACTGAAGACCGGAAGGGAAGAATTAAAGAGGGAGATAAGATGATAACAAAACCCTGTAATTTTACAAACAGGATCATCGTCCGCCTTTTGCTTTTCATTCATCGATCCGGCTATTATCTATTCTGAAGTATCCCACCGTTATGAATCAGAAATTTAAATATTTCAGGGAATCTTTGAGACTGGTTTGGAAAAGTGCCCCGGGTTGGACCTTTACAAATATTGTCATTTCTGTTCTCCGGAGTTTCTTACCTCTGTTTCTTATATGGCTCCTCAGGAACCTGGTTGACGAGCTGACAAAGGCTTCCGCGGTAAATTCTCCTGAAGGAATTTCAGGAATATTGTGGCTCATAATTGCTGTCGTAATAATCTGGTTTGTCGACGAGGCCACATCGGATCTTGGAAACTATGTCCGGAAAAATCAGTCGATGAAACTGGAGACTTACATGTACGGGCTGATACATGCAAAATCAATAAGACTCGATCTGCTCAATTTTGAACATTCGGAGTATTTTGATTCTCTTTCAAGAGCTTCCAGGGAGGCTCCCTGGAGGCCAAACAGCATCCTGAACAATGTTGTTTCAATGTTCCGGAGCCTCCTTTCCCTGCTTCTGATGGCCGGACTTCTTGCAATACTTCACTGGGCTATCGCACTTCTGCTGCTGGTTGTCAATATCCCGGGTATATGGCTGAGACTCAGGTATTCTGACACACTCTACAATTTCCAGCGCGAACAAACTCCTGAAGCGAGAAAAGCCGCTTATTTCAACTGGCTCCTCACTGGTGACCGCCCTTCGAGGGAAATAAGGCTTTTCGGACTTGGTGAATACTTTACCTCACTATTTAAAAAGTCATTTCTTAAAACAAAGGAAGAAGAGATCAGGATAATCAGAAAACGGACAACAATAGAACTGCTTTCCGGCCTGGTTAAAGCAGCAGCAGTTCTGATAACACTTATTTATGTATCTAAAGAGACAATTACCGGAACACTTACTCTCGGACAAATGACAATGTTCGTCCTTGCCTTCCGGCAGGGAATGATCTATATTAAAGACCTCCTGGGTTCTCTTGCAGGTCTTTATGAAGATTCACTTTTTATCGGTGATATATTTGAATTCCTGAATCTTGAAGAAAAAATTAAGGCTTCCCCGCCCGTTCAGAAGATAAACAGCTTCAACAGTAATATAAAAGTAACCGGTCTTTCATTCACATATCCGGGGAACACCTCAAAAACAATAAATGAGGTCTCCTTTGAAATAAAAAAGGGAGAAGTGATAGCACTCGTCGGACCAAACGGTGCCGGAAAAACGACCCTGGTAAGGCTTCTCTGCCGGCTTTATGACCCGGATTCAGGTTCGGTAAAAATTGACGATACCAATCTCAGAAACCTTGATCCGGAAGAATACAGGAAACTGGTCTCGGTGGTATTCCAGGATTTTATGCTCTATAACCTCAGCGCCGGTGAAAATATCCGTCTGGGTAATATCGGTAAAAATGATCCTCACGAAGATATAGTTGCGGCAGCGAAAGTGACAGGAATTCATGACCTTGTCAAAGAACTTCCTGATGGTTATTCAACCGTTATCGGGACTCTTTTCAATGAAAGCCGGGAATTAAGCTGGGGTGAATGGCAAAAGTTTGCATTATCAAGAGCTCTGTTCAGAGATGCTCCGATACTGATCCTCGATGAACCATCAAGCGCCCTCGATGCCGATACCGAATATGAGATTTTCAGCCGCTTCCGCGAAATAGTAAAAGGAAGGACATCAATCCTGATCAGCCACAGATTCACAAATGTAAGCATTGCCGACAGGATCATCGTTCTTGAAAAGGGAATGGTTGCCGAAAACGGCACCCATGATGAGCTGATGAAAAAACAAGGTGTGTATTATTCAATGTATATCAAACAAACCGGCAGATTCTTAATATGATAAACGGCCTTAAACTGAGAAATGAGGAGTTGCTCCTGTGCCGGCTGTGCAGAATGTCGTTCGATCCGGAAAATATACCGGGACTACGATCCATGGCAGAGAAAATAACTGACTGGAACTCTTTCTCTGATCTTGCCGCAAATCATGGAATTGCAGCCCTGATATATAACAATATGGCTTCACTTGGTCTGCTGCAATTTGTTCCTCCGGATATTAAAGAGATCCTGAGAAATTCCCTTTTAACGAACATTGCACGGAATGCAGGCTTTATTGAGAAAACATCATGGGTATCGGAATTACTTAACTACTATGGCATCAAAATAGTCCTGCTGAAAGGACTCGCGCTGGAATTGTCGGTTTACGGGAATACCGGACTGAGACAGATGACCGATGTCGATATACTGGTCAGGAGGGAAGAGTCGCTGAAAGCAAGGAAAATACTGATTGAGAACGGATTTATATCTCACCCCTTAAAGTCAACTTTATATAAACCCATTCTTGCCTATGCCGGGAAACATCTTCCAACACTCACAAAAGAAGGATTCGCAATTGAGATCCACAATGAATTGTTCGGAAAGAAAAATAGCTTCCTGACGAAAAAGCTTCTGGATGACAGTTATGAAACTGAAATAAAAGGAGCTAAAGTATTTATCCCCGATCCGCTTATGTTTTTCTTATATCTCGTTAAGCATTTATGGCTTCATGAGATGAACAATGAGTCCCAGTTAAGGCTCTATGCTGATCTGGTTGCACTGATCGGAAAGCACCCTGACAAGATATTTGATTCCTGTCTGACAGACCTGGCCATAAAAGCCGATCTGCATGAGATACTGGCATCTCATCTCAGGCCTTTGAAAGATATCTGGGGGATCTCATTCCCCGGGCAGCTTAACGATTTCTTTGAAAAATGGTCTGCACCCGATACTATTTCCAAATTTATTTTTTTCATTAAAAATCCTAAAAATAATCCACAGACTAACAGAGCTGAATTATATCGTTATCATTTAGGAGAAATCCCGGGTTTTCACCGGAGACTGCTGTTTATTCTGGGTGATCTTTTCCCGACGCCGGAATTCATGAAAAGAAGGTATGGTTGTA
>DNOQ01000243.1:8355-11277 GCA_003501665.1 Bacteroidales bacterium
ATTTGTTAAGTTATTCATAAATATTTCTTACCTTTATTATGAAAGTCAATGTCATATTATTAAAATTTTAAATAATATGACTCGTGATAAAAGACAATGGATAAAAAAGTGTTTGCTGACCCTTATCAGAATGCAATCAACGGGGAGTCCGGCGGATCTGGCCTGGAAGTACGGGATCAGTGAAAGAAGTATTAAGAGACTTATCAGTGAGATGAGGGATGAAGGATACAAAATAGTATTCCGTCATTCCGGCAACACGTATGTTTTCAGCGAAGATTCCGGTCAGGAAGCAGTGGTTGATCATGTCTGTGCATAGGCAGTGAATTAGAATTTACCTGTTGAAATAAAAATTAACCCCGGGATGATTTTATCCTGAAGTCTCAGTTTATCTTCACCCCGGGGTACGGAGGAGCTCCATTTTACGGGAACACCTCCCGGCACTTTTTGTGCAGCGAGATATCTTCAAATCCGTTTCAGCACCTGTTCCAAATCTTCAAAAATTCTGATTTCCTCTCTTTACTATATCCAAATTAAAATCGTTCGGGGACAGAAAATCCAAAAAGGGATGGTTTTTATTTACATGTTATTAACCGGCTATTTAATTATTATTCAGACCATTGCAGAGTTATTAACAACCCAGAGTTGTTAATAACCCCCGGTTTGGCGCTTTTCATTATCCCTGAAAAAGCTCAAATCTCAGAGTACCCGCACGGATGTCCGTAAAGAGTCGGATTTTTCCTGTTTTCATCTCCCTCCTTGGGGTGATTTCTTAAAGAATTGTATAATAGTGCCATAGGTGATATTTTTGCTCATTTCAGGTGTCTTGCTATCTTTTTGACAGAACAATTTCATGTCAATCCCCTTCGAGTGGACTTCCGGGCAGAAGTTTGTCAAAAAGATCATCTGACCTGTCCTGGTGTCCCAATGACGAAAACAGGAGTATTGTTTAAAATTACTATATGTGTGGATTTGGCAGAAACCAATGGTAATCGAAGAAGGCTTCAGCTGGCAAAGCCGGGTACAGGATACAGGCTGTAAGGCTGTTGTATTTTAATCCGGATTGTTATAATTTTGATTATTACTGTGACCAATCACTGGGTTGACGATCCCATCGATGCTTTTCAAGTTTTCTCATAAGGTTTTCATCAAGCTGACCAGCATCGCTTGTGGCAATATTGGATCTTACATGTGATGCTTTACGCATACCGGGAATTACGGTACTTACAGTCGGTTCTCCCAGAATAAATCTCAGAGCCATTTCCGGCATTGTCATTCCTTCCGGGACAAGTGGTTTAAGAGCATCTGCATGCTCCACACTGGAATCAAGATTCTCCTTGACAAAATATGAATTTCGCCAGTCGCCTTTCGGCCATGTTGTTTCTTTTGTCAGAGTGCCGGTAAGAGTACCTTCATCAAACGGGACCCTTGCAATAACCGCCACATTCATTTCGCGGCAGGCAGGAAAGAGCTCATCTTTCGGATTCTGATCAAAGATATTATATATAACCTGTACAGAATCGATCAGTCCGCTTTTTACAGCCTCAACACCGTTCCAGGGTTCCCATCGGTTAATACTGATCCCGATGGCATGGAACAAACCCTGCCCTTTAAGTTCGATCATCTTTTTTATTCCCCGTTCATCTTTCATCCAGCCGTCTTCCCAGGTATGGAACTGCATCAGGTCATAAGAATCCAAACCTGCATTTCTAAGGCTTCTCTCGACAAATTCCTGAATATGATCCGGGGGGAAACAATCTTCCAGTGTATATTCCCGTTTGCCTGGCCATTTGAAATTCTTTGGCGGCATCTTGGTGGCGGCAAACAGTTTTTTATCCTTATTAACTCTTATAAGCTGACCCAGCAGGCCTTCACTCTTTCCCCTGCCGTAACCCCATGCCGTATCGAAGAAATTACATCCCAGGTCAACTGCCAGCTGAAGTGAGTTCAATGATTCTTCATCATCCGAACCTGTCCATCCTCCCATTCCCCACATTCCGTAACCGATCTCGCTGATCTGCCAGCCTGTTCTGCCAAATGTTCTGTATTTCATTTCCGTTGTATTTAAATTCATCCATCTGTTTCCATTCGTTATCAGAGGGAACGTGCCATCCGGCAGGACAAAGCTTTCCGGTATTTACAGCATTCCAATTATACATTGCTCCATAAATTGCTCTGTTGCTGACATCATTATTTTACCAGCAATAACCGGCCGTTGTCAGGTTAATCCAATCATTTGAATTTGCTACATTAGGGATTGACGTACCATTGTTCAACTTTGTGGTTTTCAGGTTTTCTTTCATCCACGTTTGATTTCCAATGACTACAGTATTGTACACATTCCCTTCAATATCAGTCATGGTCAGAGAGTCATCACCTTTCTTGCAACCGGTTGCCAGTATTGAAATCGTTGCACCCGGAACAAGCAGGTAAACCGGAAATTTCGGATTCTTTTTTATAAGGTCATTAAATTAAAGAATCATCAAATTTTGTTACTTATTCTTATCTGAAAGTATTTATCCTTGCAGCAATTGATACCAGTGTAATCATCATGCTCTGAAGACTTATTTCTCTGCTGTTGTGAGCTCATGATACACTTTAATTCTTTATACAGCGGATTGATAATCCTCTGTTTTTATGAAATTCGCTCATATGAAAATCCTTGCCATCGTGATAGAGTCGGATGCCATAAGGATTAGTACCCGGGCCTATTGTTGTGGTCCAGATGTTACAGTTGTTTCCAAGATATACATATCCGCCGTCTTCATACCTTTGTCCCGCCGGTAGAGCTGTAAAACCAACTTTATCCGTTGCTTCGGTGTTGGGGCTTTTCCAATGAGCAGTACCTTTCTCCTTCAAGTTACCGCCCGCCATATCATCACCTCCGAGGAAATCTTTTAATACAGTCCATTCAGCACTGGTTGG
>DNOQ01000192.1:0-13359 GCA_003501665.1 Bacteroidales bacterium
GGTTGAGGTTGAGGCTGAGGCTGAGAGTGAGAGTGAGATTTAAGAGGCAGGGGAATTGAATCGAGACCAGGGGGATCAGGGAGACTCATTTTGGATTCATGTACCCATTCGCCGGGGATTATCTGCCTGAGGGCATATCCTATCATCTGTCCGTACCTGATGATCTTTCCTCCTTCGGAAATTTCGGTAAGGGCAACTTTGTGGCCGGTGGGAATATCATCGGATAAAATGATCCCGTCATTGAGGATGGTGCCTTTCTTTAGTCCGCCGGTATTTGCAACAATACCGACATTGTCGTCTTTCGCGGTTCTGATTATGATCGGAGCTTCTGTCATGCCATAATTTTAATAATTTCTGGATCCTATGAGTTTATTTTAAATTGTCTTAACTACCCCTATCCCTCGGGAACGCTTAAATAAACCGTTACAAATGTTAAATATATCAACAAAATGAATCCGGAAATCTATTATTTTGTAAATAGCGATTCTATTCCAGAAATCATTTTTAATCTTTACTGAAAAAGAAAATGACCTTAAAAACCCTGGTGCCGGAAGAACAGAAAAAAACTAACTTCAGATGGGCTATAGTCAGTCTGCTGTTCTTTGTCACAGCAATCAACTATGCTGACCGGACGGTTCTTTCAATAGCCGGACCGGCGCTATCAAAAAGTCTTGGCCTGGATTCCGTTTCGCTGGGTTATATTTTTTCGGCATTTGGCTGGGCTTATGTCATTGCCCAGCTTCCGGCAGGATGGCTTCTAGACAGGTTCGGCTCGAGGATCGTCTATGCCATCAGTCTCTTTTCCTGGTCATTCTTTACTTTCATAACAGGATTCACCGGATCCCTTTCAGGATTTACAGCCGTAGCCGTCCTGTTTACACTGAGATTCATGCTCGGGATTGCAGAATCACCAGCTTTCCCGGCCAACAGCAGGATAAGTGTTGCCTGGTTCCCGTCGAAAGAGACCGGTACGGCAGCAGCCATATTCAATTCCGCACAATATTTCGCCACGGTACTCTTCGCCCCGTTACTGGGATTTATTGTACATACCTATGGATGGAAGTGGTCATTCATCTTTATGGGATGTGTGGGCTTTGTTTTTCTTATCGTCTGGCAGAAATTTGTCCATGAACCAAAAAAATCTCCATATATTAATCAGAAAGAGCTCGATTATATTACTGAGGGAGGTGCCCTGGTCGATATGGATATTGCAGTAAAGGAGAAGAAGCAAAGTGAATCAGCTCCGAAATGGAGATATCTCCCTCAGCTCCTGAAATGCAGAATGTTCCTGGGAGTTTATATAGCCCAGTACTGTATCAACGCCATAACATATTTCTTCATCACATGGTTCCCTGTCTACCTCGTACAGGAAAGGGGAATGACTATCCTTAAAGCCGGTTTTATAGCGGTGCTCCCCGCTATCTTCGGGTTCATCGGGGGTAACCTGGGAGGTATTTTCTCCGATTCACTTCTCAGAAAAGGCTATTCTCTTTCTGTTGCAAGAAAAGTGCCTATTGTGGCTGGTATGTTGATATCGATGAGCATGGTTTTCTGTAATTTTACAGCTGTTGAATGGGTTGTGGTTGCCATGATGGCCCTCTCCTATTTCGGCAAGGGAATAGGCGCTCTCGGATGGGCGGTTAATGCCGATACGGCTCCGAAAGAGATAACAGGACTGAGCGGGGCTCTTTTCAATACTTTCGGTAATCTCTCAAGTATTGTGACACCCATTGCAATAGGATATATAATAAGAGCAACCGGATCTTTCAGCTGGGCGCTGGTTTTTGTGAGCTTCCATGCCTTCATGGCTGTTGTAAGCTATGTGCTTGTTGTAGGAAAGATCAGGCGGTTCGAGTTGAAAAAAATATGATCTGAATAATAATAAAAAGTTTAAAAAATGTTGAAGATCGGATTTATAGGATTGGGAATAATGGGGAAACCCATGAGTAAGAATCTTATTAAGGCAGGATATAAGCTGGTTGTACATGATCTGAATGAAAGCGCTGTTGAGGAACTTGTTTCACTGGGTACGGAAAAAGCATCAACTCCCGTCGCTGTGGCAGGTGAATGTGAAACAGTTATAACCATGCTTCCCGATTCACCGCAGGTGAAGGAAGTTGTAACAGGTAAGGACGGATTGATATATGGTTTTAAACCCGGTTCCGTCCTTATCGATATGAGTTCCATTTCCCCCATTGTAAGCAGGGAGCTTGCAGGTATACTTGAAGAGAAAGGTGTCGACATGCTTGATGCACCTGTCAGCGGTGGTGAACCCAAAGCCATTGAAGGCACATTATCCGTCATGGTCGGCGGAAAGAAGGAAGTTTTTGACAAATGTTTCCCGGTAATGAAAGCAATGGCCGGATCGGTAGTTCTCACGGGCTCGTCAGGAGCCGGCAATGTAACCAAGCTGGCCAACCAGATCATAGTGGCTCTTAACATCGCCGCAATGTCGGAGGCTCTTGTACTGGCAGAAAAAGCCGGTGTCGAGCCTGATCTTGTCTACCATGCTATCAGGGGCGGACTGGCAGGCAGTACTGTCCTCGATGCAAAAGCTCCCCTTCTAATGGACAGGAAATTCAATCCGGGATTCAGGATCAATCTTCACATCAAGGATCTGAAGAATGCTCTGGAGGCCTCGCATGAGGTTGGGGTTCCCCTGCCTCTTACTTCAGCGGTGATGGAGATAATGCAGGCTCTTAAGGTCGATGGTTTCGGGGATAGCGATCACGGGGCGATTGTAAGGTTCTATGAGAAACTGGCTAAAGTCGAAGTGAAAAGGTGAAGGGGAGAAGAGGTAAGGGGGAGAAGAGGGGAAGAGGGTAAGAATGCTCAGGGCTCAGAGCGCAGAGGGCAGAGTGGGACTAAAAAACCATTGCCAACTGCCAACTGCCAACTTGGAGATGAGTAGTGAGTAGTGAGTGGTGAGTGGTGAGTGGTGAGTTTTGAGAATGCAATTGCCAACTGCCAACTTGGAGATGAGTAGTGAGTGGTGAGTGGTGAGTGAGATAACTATTGGAATTCTGATTTAATATGGAAAACATTAAAGGAGCACCGGTCATAACGGAAATGAAAGTAATCCCAGTAGCGGGTCGCGACAGCATGCTGCTGAACCTCAGCGGGGCTCACGGGCCTTTCTTCACCCGGAACATCGTCATTATGAAAGACAATGCGGGACATACCGGGATAAGCGAAGTGCCTGGCGGTGAAAAAATAAGAGAGCTGCTTGAGGAAACAAAGCATCTCGTCACCGGAAAGGGTGTGGGAGAATACAATAACATTCTCAATGAGATCCGTCAGAAATACAGTGAAAAAGACTCCGGTGGCCGCGGTCTTCAGACTTACGACCTGAGGGTGACAATACATGCAATAACAGCAATAGAGACCGCCCTCCTCGATCTGCTCGGACAGTTCCTCGGGGTACCGGTTGCTGCTCTCCTCGGAACCGGACAGCAAAGGAAGAAGGTGGAAATGCTCGGATACCTGTTTTATATCGGCGACAGTAAGAAGACCGATCTGCCATATTCCGGTGGTTCCGGTCAGAAAGATGAGTGGCTCAGGCTGAGAAGAGAAGAAGCTCTTAGCCCTGAAGCCATAATAAGGCTCGCTGAAGCTGCCCGGGATAGGTACGGCTTTAATGATTTCAAGCTGAAAGGCGGGGTGCTGAATGGTTATGAGGAAATGCTCACCGTTAATGCACTGGCAGAAAGATTCCTCTGCGCAAGGGTAACAATCGATCCTAACGGCGCCTGGTCGCTCGATGAGGCAATAAATCTCTGCAGGGGAAAACAAAATGTTCTGGCTTATGTCGAGGATCCGTGCGGCGCCGAAAAGGGTTTCTCGGGAAGAGAGATAATGGCGGAATTCAGAAAGGCTACAGGTATTCCGGTTGCCACAAATATGATAGCCACCGACTGGCGGCAGCTGGGACATGCCATTCTGCTTCATGCAATAGATATTCCTCTTGCCGATCCTCATTTCTGGACCATGCAGGGAGCCGTAAGAGTGGCACAGATCTGCAATGAATGGGGACTCATATGGGGTTCTCATTCAAATAATCACTTCGATATATCCCTTGCAATGATAGTCCATGCAGGAGCCGCAGCGCCGGGCAGGATTACCGCACTGGATACACACTGGATCTGGCAGGAAGGCGAAGAACAACTCACAAAAGAGCCTCTTAAGATTGAAAAAGGAATGATTGAAGTTCCGGATAAACCGGGACTGGGAATTGAGATTGACATGGTACAGGTTGAAAAGGCAAACAGTTTGTATAACATACTTCCCTCAGGCTCAAGGGACGATTCGGTTGCGATGCAGTATCTGATACCGGGGTGGAAGTTTGATAATAAGAGACCATGTTTAATTCGATGACACCTCATCCCCTGCCGTTCCCCTTAAGGCTAAGGGAAGGGGGAAATTTTCGTAAATTACAAATGCATTCCCCTTCTCTTATTGCTTAAGGGAAGGGGACAGGGGAAGGGTTAAGTTTAAGAAATATGATAAATAAAATTATGCAACCATCGATCAGATTCAAACCAAAAGGCATCATACCCGCTGTAATAACACCTCTGACTGGAGAAGGGACATTCAATGAAAAAGCTTTCCGGAAGCTGCTTAACTACCTCATTGACGGAGGTGTCCATGGGCTTTTTGTTGTGGGAACCACCGGGGAGTTTTACGGACTCACACCGGTAGAGAAACGTGAAATATATACTATTGCCGTGGAAGAGACCGGGGGAAGAGTCCCGGTTTATGCAGGAACAAACGGTATTACCACCCGCGAGACCGTTCTGCTTACACAGATTGCCGAAGAATGCAGGGTCGATGCTGTCTCGGTGTTAACACCCATGTTCCTCTCACCGAATCAGAATGAACTGATAAACCACTATTCGACGGTTGCGGAAAATACCCTTCTGCCCGTGATCCTTTACAATAACCCGCCAAAAACATCGGTCAGCCTCACTCCCGCAACCGTGGCAAAACTGGCTGAGATAATTAATATCGCAGGTATCAAGGATTCATCGGGAGATATGACCACAGGTGCGGAGTATATTCGTTTAACACGCCATTTGGATAGTTTTTCAGTCCTCATGGGACGCGATACAATGATATACGGAGGTCTGTGTTATGGTGCTTCAGGATCAATTGCAGCCTGTGCAAATGTTGCACCACAGCTTTGTGCCGATATTTATGAGAAATTCATCGCCGGTGACCTGAAAGGATCTCTTGAGGCTCAATTCAGACTGGCTCCGCTCAGGCTTGCATTTACGCTGGGAACATTCCCGGCTGTGATAAAGGAATCACTCACCATGCTGGGAATTGAAGCCGGCCCATGTATGCCTCCGGCAGGACCAATGAGTTCCGAAGAAAGAACGAAGCTCAGAAAGGTTCTGGCAGAAATGGGATTAATTACATGACGAATTTCAGGTTCCAGGTTTCAGGTTATGAACCTGGAACCTGGAACCTGGAACCTGGAATAAATGAAATGACAATCGAACGAATCGGGAACATAACAATCTTCGGAAAAGAGCTGGTCGATGAGAATTCGATCAGGCAGATACGTAATTGTATCAGTTCATATCAGGATATTGCCGTTCTCAATGCTGATGCGCATTATGGTTATGGTCATCCTATAGGAGGTGCGGTTGCATACAAGGATAAGATATCTCTTTCGGGTGTGGGATTCGACATTGCCTGCGGTAATTATGCAGTAAGGACCGACATCCCCGCAAGAAAGATCAATCTGCCAAAAGTGATGGATGAGATAGTAAGAAGGATCTCATTCGGGATCGGAAGACTGAATAATGAGCCTGTTGACCATTCAGTTATCGAAAAAATAAATAAAGCTGAATTCATCCCCCAGAGAAAATTATGGGGACTTGCAAAAGAACAGCTCGGAACTGTCGGGAGCGGAAATCATTTTGTCGATCTGTTTGAAGATGATAACGGCTCATTATGGATAGGTGTCCATTTCGGTTCAAGAGGATTCGGTCACAGAACAACGATGGGCTTCATTGCCCTGTCGCGGGGATACTCTTTTGAGGATAGGGTAAAGGAAGGAAGTATGGACTCCCCACCCATACTTTTTGATCCGAACTCGGACCTTGGCCAGTCATACATTGAGGCAATGAATCTTGCCGGTGAATATGCCTATGCAGGCAGGGAGCTTGTCGTAGGGAAAGTCCTGGAGATCCTCGGTAATCCGAAAGTGCTGTTTGAAGTTCACAACAATCATAATTTCGCGTGGAAGGAAGAACATTTCGGGGAGAAATACTGGGTTGTCAGGAAAGGATGTACACCTGCCTTCCCCGGACAGAAAGGATTTATCGGTGCAACAATGGCAGATGATTCGGTTATAATAGAAGGAGTTGAAAGCGAAACATCAAAACAGGCGCTGTATACAACGGTTCATGGTGCGGGAAGGGTAATGTCAAGAACTAAATCCGCGGGAAAAAGGAAATGGATCAAAAACAAGGATGGTACCAGACGTCTGGGGATCATCAGAAAAGGTCTGATAGATTATGATGATGTAAAGAAGAAAATGGCGCGCCGTAAGATTGAATTGCGGGGAGGTGATGCCGATGAGGCTCCGGAATGTTATAAAAGGCTCAGCGAGGTGTTGCAATATCAGGGGGAAACGATAAAGATATTACACCGGTTACATCCGATTGGTGTCGCAATGGCCGGTCCTGAAATATTCGATCCGTATAAGGATTGAATTAACGTCGGTATATCTCAGAAAATTATCGTATATAATTATTTTCCCTTCGTTTACCGTCAAAGGTTTTATTGATTAAACGATGATACTCACGTGTTTCGGGAATGAGACGGGACCATATTCATTTAAATGGTGTCTGTCTTAAAAATGACATGAAAAAAAGAACATCAGGAGGTCAGGGATCTTAAAAAAATATTTTCAGGCTTCTGCAATATATTATTCGTATTTTTGTTTCCAGATGAAGAAAAAAGATTATATTCGCGGCGATTTTTTCCAGAGGAAACAACATTCTCTAAAAATATATCAGAAAGTTGTCAGACAAATTAAAGTTTAAAACAATTAAAAAAATGAAAAACAAAGTGTTCATGGGATTTGCCACCATTATGATGGTCGTTATCCTTGCTGGTTGCGGAAAAGTTCCGCAAGCTCAGATTGATGCTACCAATGCTGCTATTGAAGCTGCAAAGGCTGCTGAAGTCAATGTTTATCTGCCTGATGAGTTTGCAAAAGTTCAGGATGCTATGAATGCTGTCCTTGCCGACGTTGAAACCCAGAAATCAAAGCTTTTCAAAAAGTTCGGTGATGCGAAATTAAAGCTCGATGAGGTAACCAATATGGCTAACCAGGCTGCAGCCGCTGTTGCTGCAAAGAAAGAAGAAGTTAAGAAAGAAGCCCAGACTCTTCTCACTGATATCAAAACAGTCATTGAAGAAAACACAAAGCTTGTTCCCAGACTTCCGAGAGGAAAAGAAGGCGCTCAGGTTATCGAACAGATCAAAGCTGACCTGTCAGGTGTTGAAAGTGCAGTCGCGGAAGCACAGGGCCTTTTCGACAAAGGTGCATTTCTGGATGCAGTTAACAAGGTAAAATCAGCCAAAGCAAAAGCTGACGGTCTGAACAGTGAGATCAAGGAAGCTCTGACAAAAGCAAGAATCAGATTCTGATCTGTTCGCAGTTGCTTCAGATAAAAAGAGGCTGATTCAAAAGTCCTATTTAACCGCAAAGATCGTTAAGAAATCAGGCGAAGAACGCAGAGAGCTAATGATATAACTTTGCGAACTTTGCGCTTCCTTGGCGCTCTTTGCGGTTAATTTTTCTTTGTACTAAGACATACTCTCTTGTGTATTATTAACGTTTGATATGGGTAAAGAACCAGGGAAGATATTGATAATATCAGTTATAACACTGGCTCTGCTCATAACCGGTTTCCTTCTCTTTTACCCTGTACCTTCCCCTCCGTCAGATATCTTAAAAACCGCACGCGATTCCATATCCATTGCACTGAAAAAACAGGCCGACAGATATGCCCCTGAATTGTTCATACAGGCTAAAAACAGCTATGATTCTGCCATAGCTGTCTGGAAAAGAGAAAATGAGAGATTTATTTACGCCAGAAATTATGACCCTGCAAAGGATTATGCACGGATGGCGTTGAAATTTTCAAATCTTGCCTCGGTAAATTCCGTTGAATTAAGATCGGAGCTTATGGTTAAAGCGCGCGAGAATATAGATTCACTCAATAACCTTCTTAAAAGGATCAATGATCGTTATATAAGCTACCCTTATCCTGTCGAAATACGAGAAAGAATATCAAAAGGGAAAATGCTTCTGAAAGATGCAGAAGTATATCTTGCAGAAGAACTTTATCGTGAAGCTGACTCTCTGACCAGTGAATCGGAAAAACTACTTTCGTCGGCACGTGAATTTGCAGACCTTAATCTGACAGAATATTTTAAATCCTGGCCTCTTTGGAAAAAGTGGATCACCAACACCATTGCAGTCTCGAAAAAAACAGGTGCTTATGCCATAATCGCAGATAAATTCTCAAGGAAATTATTACTTTACCACAGGGGCGAAAAAATAAAAGAGTATTCAGCTGAATTAGGCAGCAACTGGGTAGGCAATAAAAGAACGGATGGAGATAAAGCTACTCCCGAAGGAATGTATAAAATCATAAAAAAACTGGACGGGAACAATACAAAATATCACAAAGCTCTGCTTCTCAATTACCCCAATACAGAGGATGCGGCAAGATTCAAAAGAGAAGTTGCCGGAGGTTCACTGCCTGCTTCAGCAAAAATTGGCGGGATGATTGAAATACACGGGGCCGGGGGAAAGGGAGCCGACTGGACTGATGGTTGTATTGCTCTTACCAACAGCGAAATAGATGTCATTTACAGACTGGTGAACATCGGGACCCCTGTAACTATTGTGGGATCGATATATAATATTGATCAGGTACTTAATTAATGTGAATATATGTCAGGACTGAATGAAAATGATCAAAGAACTGACCTTTTTAACCTGACCGGTGCAGTTAAATATCTTTCGAAGCTTAAGGATCAGATTGCGACACTTCCCGGAAAGCTGAAAGAGAACGAAAAGTTCATTCTGTTCCTGAAAAAAACTTTTCTGTGGTTTTCGGTTACGGCTGCCATTTTCTTCATTTTTGTTTTCTTCATCTGGCTGGTTCCTCTTCTTCAGGAAATTCCCTCCGGAGGGAAAATAAACATCACCAATTCTGCCGCAGTAAAGGAAGATGCATCATACAGAAGGATTATAGCCGTAATGGAAAGAGATCTGCGGAATCTTTCAAGGAAATATAATTCCTATACATCAGGACAATCATATCTTGTGATAAACACTACCGACAACCGCTTTCAGCTTTACAGAAATAAGCAAATGATAAGGGAAGGGTTCTGCAGTTCGGGGAGCTATAAAATGCTTCAGACCCATGAAGGCAAAAGCTGGATATTCAAAACTCCGAAAGGGAAATTCACAATTAAGGATAAAAGGGTCAATCCGGTTTGGACACGACCTGACTGGGCATTTGTTGAGGAGGGATTACCGATCCCTTCAAGAAATCATCCGTCAAGATATGAATATGGTGTCCTGGGCGATTACGCTCTCGGTCTGGGTGACGGATACCTTATACATGGCACAATCTACAAAAGGTTCATCGGGATGCCGGTTACTCATGGCTGCGTAAGACTGGGTGATGAAGATCTGGAGGTAATATTCAAAACTCTGAGTGTGGGATCAAAAGTTTATATTTTCTGACCGGAAACAGATGGAAAACGAGGTAAAAACCATACCGTTCTATAACAGACTTCCCTTCATACTTGCAATGATCCTGCTGTGCCTGTTAATGGTCGGTCATCTGGTATTGTCACTTAAGGCACCCGTTAAAAAACTTCGTGAAATACGGGTACAATATGGTTTTGTTCAGGATATAAAGAATCCCGTGAATGAAAGGATCCTGACAGACTCTGCATTCCTGGCACTTATGAAAGAAAAAGCATATTACCAGTCAAGGGTGGCAATGGCGGCAACCGATTCAATTTACATGACAATAAACCTTGGCGACAGTACATTAAATCTTGAGATAAGCGGTGTGGTGGTACACACTGCTGAAATAAAAAAGATAAAGCTCAGTCATATACTCAAAAGGGATGAATACCCGGTACTTAACATGCTGTCAACCCCTTTTGTTATTACCGCCGATTATTCCACAATAAAAAAGGAACCGGTGATGATAAAAATGGCTCCGAAAGATACTTCCGAATATCAGCCTGATATAATACCCGATACAGCCGATTATGAGCCGGTTAATTTCATCCTGCTGATGGAGAACGGCGTGAAGATCCATATTTACCAGGGAGAAAAATTAAGGGCTGGAGATAATCTTAACAGGTTCCTGTTTGACCTCCGCGACAGGTTAAGAATAACTACATCCACTTTATTTTCGACCATCAGATTCAGAGTTCCGGAATATTATCCATACATAAGGATCCGGCTTGCCAGGGCTGATTCAAAAAGGATTTACAGGGCTCTCCCATATCGCGGTCAGGCAGGATTATACAGATAGCAAAATTCTTTTCCCCCTGCCATCCGTACGTATTAAAAAAAAATGTAGGTTTGAATCTGACTCTAAAAATCAATTCAGACTTACATGGTACGATTCACAGGGATCATTGGGATAATTATAATTCTCGGTCTCGCGTATTTATGGTCGAACAACAGGAAAGCAATCAATTACCGGGTTGTATTTACAGGTCTGGGATTACAACTGGCGCTTGCAATCTTCATTCTTAAAGTTCCGATAGGCCAGAAAATTTTCTACTGGCTTGGAAAGGCTATAAACAAGCTACTTGATTTTTCACAGGAAGGCGGATTATTCGTTTTTGGCGATCTCACAAAAATATCAGACACCCTTCCTCCAACTATAGTTTCGGGTGGTGTTTTTTTGTTCATTCTTATCCCGACCATCATTTTTGTATGTGTACTGGTTGCCATGGCTTATCATGTAGGGATTATGCAGAGGGTGGTTGCGCTGATTGCAAGGTTTGTGCACTGGGCCATGAGAGTGAGCGGCAGCGAGGCACTTTCAAACGTTGCTAGTGCATTTGTAGGTCAGGTTGAAGCCCAGATCATGATCAGACCATATCTTTCAGGAATGACAATGTCGGAACTGCTGGCATCAATGACCGGTAGCATGGCATGCATTGCAGGTGGTGTGATGGCAGTATATATTTCCATGGGCGTTCCCGCGTCATACCTGCTGGCCGCAAGTCTGATGGCTGCTCCGGGAGCTCTCGTCATCTCAAAGATCGTTTCCCCCGAAACAGAGGTTTCCGAAACAAAAGGCAAAGTGACACTGGAAGTAAAAAAAGAAAATGCAAACATTATGGATGCCATATCGCATGGAGCATCCGATGGTATGAAAATATCCATAAATGTTATCGCCATGCTTATCGGCGTAATTGCTCTGGTTGCTCTGGTGGATGCACTTCTCGGATATTTCGGTCAGTTCCTTGCATGGATCGGAGCATCTCTCGATTTTATGGGTCTTGATGTTGAAAACCTCAGGCTTAAGGATGTCTTCGGTGTTTTCTTTTCACTATTTGCTATCGTAATGGGTGTACCTGTTACGGAATCATTCGAGGTGGGTTCGCTAATGGGCACAAAAATGGTCATTAACGAATTTGTGGCCTATACCGATCTGGCGCCAATGATTGCAAATAACTCACTCAGCACAAAATCGATAGTCATCGCAAGCTTTGCACTTTGCGGATTTGCAAATTTCAGCTCGATAGCGATCCAGATTGGCGGAATCGGAGCAATGGCTCCAACCCGTAAGGCAGATCTGGCCCGCCTCGGTTTCAAGGCAATGATCTGCGGTACAATGGCATCATATATTTCCGCCTCGCTGGCAGGAATATTAATGTAAGGCAAAAATGCCGGATCAGCATTTCCCGTTTGCGAGACTGTCGCACAAATCTCCGTTTATTTTATTGGGGGTAAATCACCTCTCTTATTTAGGCCTTATCAGGGATGGGTACTGTATACAGGCATCTGTCACTATTTTTTTTTAAATTTCGTATAATTTATTCAGACAGTTTTAATTTTTTTATTCATACATTTGAATATCTAATAGCAAAACCAGTGTTTTACTTAATGGGATTACACCATTTATCGATACAAATAACTCTGAATTAATCTTTACCCGTAAACCACTGCCTATGAAACAACCTGACATAATTTTCTTAAAAAGCTAAGATCTGATCAATACGTTCCAAACGTATCTCGTCCTCATGCCCCCATGGGGATATATCTGAATTTTTTTATCAATTTACTCTTTATTTATTAATTATGGAAGAAAGACTCATTTCATTTTTTTCATTTAGGAAAAAAAACAAAGCTCTTTTGTATTGGAATTACTCTTTAGTTCTGATACTTACCATGTTCATCAACCTGACAGCTGCGGGTTCCGAACCGGGAGTGGATAAAAATTCTCTTCAACAGCAGACTGTAACAGGAAACATCACAGATAGTGAGAATGGTGCCCCCATGCCTGGTGTTAACATCCAGGTAAAAGGTACAACCATTGGTACAATTTCAGATGCCGGTGGCAGGTATTCGATAATTTCGCCCAATCAGGCAACCGTACTGGTATTTTCTTTTATCGGATATATAAGCCAGGAGATTCCCGTTGCAGGCAAATCAGTTATTGATGTTATGCTTGTACCTGAAGTCACCAGTCTTGAAGAAGTTGTTGTGATAGGATACGGAACCCAGAGAAAAGTAAACCTTACAGGTGCCGTAGATGTGGTAACAAGCGAAAACCTTGCGAGCAGGCCTGCAGCACAGACAAGTCAGCTTTTACAGGGTCAGGCGCCGAGTATGATGATCTCACTGAAAGATCGTGGAAGTGAACCCGGAGCTAAACAATCACTTCAGATCAGAGGAGTAGGATCTCTTTCAGGTAATACAATGCCTCTGGTTCTCGTCGACGGTGTGGAAATGGATATGAACCTGGTGGATCCTGCAACAATTGAAAATGTCACAATATTAAAAGATGCTTCTGCTTCGGCTGTTTATGGTTCACGTGCCGCCTTTGGTGTGATCCTCATAACGACAAAAAAAGGAAGACTGAACCAGCCGATGCGATTAACATACAGTAATATAACCTCGTACAAGGTACCTTCTTATGTTCTTCAGATGGAAGATTCATATACATATGCCATTGCTCTCAATCAGGGCAGGATCAATGCCGGCCTTACACCCATTATGCCCGATGAAATGGTTAAAAGGATCAAGGATTATATTGACGGTACTTATCCTTATGAATATAATCC
>DNOQ01000192.1:13389-14577 GCA_003501665.1 Bacteroidales bacterium
CAAAAACATAATATTAATATAGAAGGAGGAACTGAAAATACACAATACTACACTTCTGTCGGATATCAGGACCAGCCCGGCATGTATACGTGGGGTAACGATAAATATCAGAGATATAATGTTCTGGGAAATGTAAAAACAAAAGTTACCAAATGGCTGAACTTTGATTTCAGTACAAAATACGCCAAGACAAAAACAGATTATCCCAACGGTGGTGTATGGACAGACAGAAGTGGTTACTGGATGCATTATATCATTTTATTCCCCAACACACACAGATTTAATCAGGATGGTACTCTGGCTAACCCGATCGAGGTGGCTATGAGAAACGGTGGAAGAATAAAAGCTGATAATAATACTGCACAGTTCTCACTTGGCACGGAGATAGAACCTGTAAAAGGCTGGACAACAACCATCAGATATAATTATTTGTTATCCTCAGGATTAAATACCAATGATCTGTATCCGGTTGATGTACAATGTGCAAATGGTAATGTTTCCAACATAGGTGCTCCCCAGACAGCTATCTTCGAAACCCTTCAACTTGGTCATTATGAGGTTTTTACAGCTTATTCGAGATATGTTAAGTCCTTTGGAAATCACAATTTTTCCGTAATGGCAGGTTATGAGCAGGACTACTTCCATAACAGAAAGCTAACCGGTAAGGGTTATCATTTAATAACAAAAGAAGTTAATGCAATTTCCGCGGCACTCGGGACCAAAGAAGTTGATGATGTCATATATCACTGGGCCACCCAGGGTATCTTCGGACGTATAAATTATAACTTCAGTGAAAAATACCTGCTGGAATTCAGCGCCCGTTATGATGGTTCATCAAGATTTGAAAAAGGTCAGAGATGGGGATTTTTCCCTTCAGCTTCCATCGGTTATAACATCTCCAGAGAGGCTTTCTGGGAGCCCGTTCAACCTTATGTACAACGGTTAAAAATAAGAGCATCCTACGGTACATTAGGAAATCAGAATCTTGTTAAGGCAGCTGAACGCCAGAATATTTCACAGGCCTGGATAGATGTAGAAAATCCGAATGCCGAAACTTATTTATATCTCAATGAGGTTCCTGTCACTCCGTTGTTACCACGGATAATAGATGGTGTTCGTCCCAATTATGCAAGCATACCCGGAATAAAACCTGACTATTTAACCTGGGAAACAATTTTAACATCTAAC
>DNOQ01000192.1:14656-18613 GCA_003501665.1 Bacteroidales bacterium
GGATGCAGGATTTTGCATATAATGTAAAATTCTCACTCGGCGATAATCAGACAGAGATCACGAAATACGTTAATGAAACAGGCAGTATTAGCAGTTGGTATGTAGGGAGAAAAGTTGGTGACTTATGGGGACTTACAACAGACAGGATGATTCAGGAAGCTGGTGAAGAAATGCCTGATCAGTCTTATTATTTTTCGAAATGGGGACCCGGAGACATTGTATATAAAGATCTCAATGATGACGGCAAGATCAACCCTGGTTTAAATACACTTGATGATCACGGAGATCTGACGGTTATCGCAAATACCTCACCCAGATATCAAATTGGCCTCATGGGCGGAGTTACATGGAAAAGCTGGGATTTCAGCATGTTCTGGCAAGGCATAGGTAAAAGAACTTTCTTCCCTTACTACAATGCAGAATGCTGGTGGGGAACAACTACAAGTTATGCTAATACTTTTTATGCAAAGAATTCATATGCACTTGATTATTGGAGGCCTGCTGGTGAAACCAATTTCCTGGGACCAAATACTGATGCGTTTTTACCTAAACCATACACCTCAAATGAGAGGGTTAAGAACGTTCAGACTCAGACCAGATATCTCGAGAATGCAGCTTATCTCCGTTTGAAGAATCTTCAGATAGGGTATACTCTTCCGCAACGAATTGCCAATAGAACGCCTGTTCAAAGTCTGAGAGTCTTTTTTACCGGTGAGAACCTGCTCACATTATCACCATTGCCAAAAGCATTTGAACCTGAATCAATAATTGCTTCAGGATCAAATTTCAGGATCTACCCGCTCGCTAAATTGTTTTCTCTGGGGCTTAATATAACATTCTAAGGATTAATTTTAAAAAATAGAAATCATGAACTATAAAAAATTAATTATAAGCGTAATCGGGTTTTGTACGATTTTCTATTCATGCGAAGACTGGCTCGACAGAGAACCTTTAGATGTGGTATCAGAAGGAAGTTTTTTCAAAACACCCAATGATTTTATAGTCTACGTTAACTCCTTTCATACTACCACAGGCGATTGGACGACTTCAGAATCCTTAAGGGATGGTAGTACTGATGTTCAGACCAGCACTAATTATTTACCTGACCGTATAGCAGGACAATCAACAATTAATTCCGGCCCCGGTTATGGTTATGGAAATGTCAGAAGCGCTAACTACCTCATTAAGAAAGCAAGGGAATATGAAGGAGATTTCGAAGGTATAAAACAGGCTGTTGGAGAGGCTCATTACTTCAGAGCATGGTATTATTATGTATTATTGAGGAATTTCGGCGATGTACAGTGGATCGATGATGTTCTTACAATGGAATCAGAGGAGCTGTACGGAGAAAGGGATCCAAGAAACCTGATAACTGACAAGATCATCGCAGATCTTGATACTGCTGCAATGTATTGTATGGTCGAAAAAGGAAATGGCTATTCCAGGATACCAAAATGGCTGGCCCTCCTTGTGCAATCGAGAATAGCCCTCTATGAAGGTACATGGGAAAAATATCATGCCGGTACTGTCTTTGCCGCTAAAAATCCCGATCCGAATAAATATTTTGTCAAAGCTGCTGCTGCTGCAAAGGAAATAATTGCGTCCGACAAATATCAGATCTGGTCAACCGGCGATACCGCAAATGATTTTTACTATAATTTTAACTGGCGGGATTTTACATCACATCCGGAAATTATGAGATGGTCCAAGATGGACATTGCTTTGGATATCCATTCCCACAGGTATCTTTATATTCAAGCCTTTATGAACAGCTATGGCCCCCCGAAAGATCTTGTCGACCAGTTCCTGTGCAAGGATGGATTACCAATTTCATTAAGCCCTCTGTACATGGGAGACAATACGATTGAGGACGAAACAAAAAATCGTGATCCAAGGTTTGATCAGTTCATATTCAATCAGGATGATATCTGGCAGATATATGAAGATGGTACTTTTCACAATTATGACTGGGTTTTCAAAGAATATATATTCAGGAATGTACTCAACAGTAATGGTACCGGATATCAGTTCCGGAAGAGATACTATGAATATTATAAATATCATGACAGTCAGTTTGAAGATACTCCGGTACCTCATTACAGATATGCCGAAGCATTGCTCAATTATGCAGAGGCCAAGGCGGAACTGGGGACAATCACACAGGAAGATCTGGATATCTCAATAAACAAATTAAGGGACAGGGTTGGAATGCCGCATCTGCTGCTCTCCAATGTTCCGAATGATCCGAAAGCAATATATCCTGAATTATCTCCCATCATCAATGAGATCAGACGTGAAAGAGTGGTTGAACTGGCAGGAGAAGGTTTCCGTTGGGATGACCTTATGAGATGGGCCGCAATGAGTAAACTTGTCGGCAAGAGACCCAGAGGAGCCAAAGCTAATCAATTCTACTGGCCTCATAATCTGCCCGTTGATGAGAACGGATATCTGGATATGTACCGGAATATTTATCCTAACGGCTATCAGTTCAAGCTCAATCGTGACTATCTCTGGCCAATACCCGAAAGCCAGATAACCTTAAACCCGAATCTGGGGCAAAATCCGGGATGGAAACAATGAGAATGTTAATTCTGTTTTGAAAAAAATCCTATCCTGAAATAACAACCCGTTGAAAATATCGTATATTCAACGGGTTGTTTTTCAACTGTTATTGATGAGAACACATAATTGTCTGCTCCGGTCCCGGTAATATAGGATCTCTGTTTGCCGGCAGTTTTTCCGGGAGACAATATTCACCAAGATCTTTAAATAATGAAAGAATCACAAAATCAACAACAACTTAAATCGCCCCAGCAATGGGGACTGATAATTTTACGGATAATTATCGGATGGCATTTTCTCTATGAAGGTATAGTAAAATTACTGGATCCCGGGTGGTCAGCAGAAAGCTATCTTGCCAATACGAACGGACTGTTTTCAGGTATTTTCCATGTCATGGCTTCTGATCCTGCTACTATGTCCGTAGTTAATCTCCTAAATATCTGGGGATTGATTTTGATAGGGCTGGCATTATTCCTTGGTATTTTTGCACGACCTGCCGTCTGGTCGGGGATACTGCTCCTGTTCTTTTATTATATTGCTTATCTGCCATTTCATGGAAAAAATTTCGGTGCCATCCAGGAAGGACACTACTTATTTGTTGATAAAACATTCATTGAACTGGTAACCCTGAGCGTTCTGGCGCTTTTCCCGGGAACACTGAATATCGGTTTATGGAACCTGCTGAAAAAAGCGGTGAGCCGGATCCGTAAAACCAGAATTCATATAATCGGTGAGCCACAAACAGTACCCACTGATACCGGAGCAGTTAAGAGCCGTCGTGAAATGGTAAAGAACCTTGCTTTCATTCCTTTACTGGGTGCATTCGGATGGGCTTTCTCCGGCAATAAAAAGTATTCAGGTGCTGATGCATTTTCGGGGAGCACTTTTACTCTTGATCAGAAATCGTTGAGCGAAATAGAAGGTCAGATGCCTTTGGGAGTTCTGTTCAAGGGCAAGCCGCCAATAAGCAGACTGATCCTTGGTCAGAATATTTTATCAGGAACTGCCCATGCGAGAGATCTGATCTATGCCCGTTCACTCTTCAGGGCTTACAATAACGAAAAGAAAATAATTGAAACGTATCTTCTTGCGGAAAAAGCCGGCATCAACCTCTTCTATATGAGCCCCATCCTGCAAACATATATGAAAATATACGGGAAAAATATCCAGACCTGGGCAAATGTGGTTCCGGAAAAGAATGACATTTACAGTGAAGTCGACAAACTGATCGACCAGGGGATTGATTATATATTAATACGGGGGGCAACAGTCGATAACAGGATAAATGAAGGAGCGATAGATGTAATAGCCAAATGTATTGATCATATAAAACGTCAGGGATATCCTGCAGGACTCGGAGCTCATACCGTACAGGCTCTGATAGCATGTGAAGAG
>DNOQ01000406.1 GCA_003501665.1 Bacteroidales bacterium
TAAGTTGCAAAATCCTTGAAGGGTATGTCGCCAAATCTTCGGCCCTTAATCTGGTAGGAACATTCAACGATTCTGTCGAAGCAAGGAATGTTATTACCAAACGACAGGATATAGACCTCATTATTCTTGATATAAAAATGCCGGAAATGGACGGCTTCGATTTTATAATGAGTCTCGATAACCCTCCTAATATCATCCTCGTCACATCAGCCGAAGAATATGCCCTTAAAGCATTCGATTTCAATGTTATTGATTTTCTCCTGAAACCTATTTCATACGGACGATTCTGTAAAGCTATTGATAAAACCATAAGGTATTATTCCAAGAAGGAATCATCCGGTACCGGCGATGAAGAGATATTCATCAAAAAAAGTTCTTCTCTGGTTAAACTTAAACTCAAGGATATAATCTTTATCGAAGCTCTCGAAAACTATGTTACCCTGAATACGAATGACGACAGGTTCACGATTCATTTTACCATGAAAGCCATCGAGAACCAGCTGCCGTCAGGTGTCTTTATCAGGGTCCACAGATCCTATATTATCAATAAGAGCATGATTCAGAGTATCAAGGAAAATACCCTTGACCTGCTCGTTGGTGATACCGTGAAAAGCATTCCTGTGGGAAAATCATTCAGGGATACTCTTCTGAATGATATAAATGTGATGGCGAGATAATCCCGCCCCATCCTTATGCTTACCAATCGTCAGCTGTTTCTTCTTCACCTGGGACAAACCTCATCATCTCCTCTGATGGTTGAGGTTTATAGGGCTGAAGGGATCTATTTATATGGCCCTTCAGGGGAGAAATATATCGATCTCATTTCAGGTGTCTCAGTAAGTAATACCGGACACAGACATCCCAAAGTGGTCGATGCTGTAAAGAAACAGATGGATTCATACCTGCATCTGATGGTCTATGGAGAAATGATCCAGTCGCCACAGGTAAGATATGCCGCAAAACTGACAGAACTGCTTCCTCCTGAACTGGGTGTCTGTTATTTTGTCAACTCCGGCAGCGAAGCAATAGAAGGTGCAATAAAACTTGCAAGGAAATATACCGGAAGAAGCAGGATAATATATTTCAGAAATGCTTACCATGGCAGTACACTCGGCGCCCTCAGCATACAGGGGAGCGAAAAATATAAAAACGCTTTTCGTCCCCTGATCCCTGATACTCTCTGCATAGATTATAACGATCTGACGGCATTATCATTTATCGACAGCCATACTGCATGTGTCATAGCTGAACCTGTCCAGGCAGAGGCAGGCGTAATCTGTCCGGATAAGGGGTTTCTTCAGAAATTAAAAAGAAAATGTTCCGAAAACGGAGCCCTTCTTGTATTTGATGAAGTACAAACCGGCTTCGGAAGAACCGGATATCTGTTCGCTTATGAAAATTCCGGTGTGATACCCGATATTCTGGTTCTTGCAAAAGCTCTCGGGGGAGGGATGCCTCTGGGCGCTTTTATTTCTTCACACGAAATTATGCCTGCTCTGTGTAATAACCCGCAACTGGGACATATTACAACATTCGGAGGCCATCCTGTGTGCTGTGCCGCTGGGCTGGCATCCCTGGAAGTTATCCTCGAAAATAATCTCCCGGCCACGGTTAACAGGAAATTATCTCTTTTCAGAAAAGAACTTATACATCCTGCAATTGTGGAGATAAGAGGAGCGGGGCTTCTGATGGCCGTCCGGCTTAAGAATCCGGAATATGTACGTTATGCTGTTAATCATGCACCTGAGCACGGACTGATACTCGATTATTTCCTGTTTTGTGATAATTCGTTCAGAATAGCACCTCCTCTTATAATAAATGATAATGAGATTATTACAGCTTGCACTCAGTTAAAATCGCTTCTGGATGATACAGTGAAAAATTGTAACCGGTATGGAAAAATATAGTCTTATCCTGGTAATCATCCTGATTCTTTGCATTCAGCAGACATCGGCACAGACCGGTAACCGGGATAATGAAGGCATCCTTGGGGACCTTTACCACAGGATAACCAACACCAGAGACGATATTGAAAAGCTCCGGCTTAATGATTCAATCCGCCACATAATAGGAAGTTACGCAGGATCGGATTCGGTTTTCAGCCACAGATTCGATAATCTCAGGTACCTCGGTCAGATCACATCTCCCGATAAAAAACTTAAGATAATCACATGGAATGTTTTCCTGAACCATGGTCCAAACAGCTATTTCTGTTATATTATAAAAAAAGGTGTTAAGAGAAAACCAAATCAGGTGTATATACTCATCGGAAGCAACCGTGAAGAACCTGTCAGAACTGATATTATTTACACAGCCGATAACTGGTACGGCGCTCTCTATTATACAATACAACCTTTTAAAAAGGGAAGGAAGTTACATTATATATTACTGGGACTCGATTATGGTAATATTAAAGTGTCGAGGAAGATAATTGATGTATTAAGTTTTACTGAAGAAGGAGACCTGTCCCTTGGACTTGATTGCATAAATAAAGATATGGAAACCCTGTTGCGTGAAGTAATTGAATATTCCCCCGAAGGAATTGTCACTCTCAGAATNNAATTAAAAATTCTCTGTATAATATGCGACGCACGAAAATTACACACCTGATCTGTTATGACGACCATCGTACATTTACCGAAGATGTCCGAAAGAGATTTTCCGATCCGGATAAATATCTGGTGGAATTGTTTCATACAAAGCAAGAATTTTCCGGTCACCTGAGAAAGATAACCGAGGCCGTATATTGCAAAGTTGCTATTGTGGTAATTCCGGATGGCAGCGATACTATCGATGCAATCGGAAAAATGACAGATGAGATCAGTAAAACAGACCCGAAAACCGGAATAATACTTGTAGTCCCTTCTGACAAAATGGAAGAGGTCAGGAAGGTTATCAAATTCAATATTGATGCATATATTACAAAGAATACCAATGCTATCCTGAGGATTCACAATGAAGTCAAAAAGCTGATCAGCGAACACAATATAAATATTTACAGAAAGCGAAGAAATTTATCATTTACTATCCTGATCGCTTTCATGGTGCTTTGCTTATGTGCTCTTCTGATTGCGTATTTCAGGCTGCCCATGTATTTTTAACATATTTATTCTGCCGTTACACCCTGAGAGAATGACTATTTGTCAGTCAATCCCTATGGCACATCTTTTGAAATACAGGGGCGACAATTAATTGTTTANNCAGATCATGAGATTTTCCTCAGAGAGCTTATTTCCAATGCTGTTGATGCCACGCAAAAGATTAAAGCAATGGTTTCAGCAGGTGATTTCAAAGGTGATCTGGGTGATCTTACTATAAGAGTTGCTGTTGATAAGAAGAAGAAAACAATAAGAGTATCCGACAATGGCGTTGGCATGACCCAGGATGAACTCGATAAATATCTGAACCAGATCGCCTTCTCGAGCGCCAATGAATTTCTGGATAAATATA
>DNOQ01000244.1 GCA_003501665.1 Bacteroidales bacterium
TCGAACACCGGGGTAAGGCTAAGTTTATCACTCCATTCACCGGAGATCAGGTCGGGATCTGCAATGCCTTTGGCTTCAATATCCCGGAGGGCTGCGTCCCAACATACATGTCAAAGAAAAAGGCACAGAGGAAAAGAGGACGCCCAAGAAAGACTACAGATGTGGTCAAGCTGGATTAACAGTATAAAATAGTGCAAGACTCACGCTTAAGTGGATAAAGATTAAAGTAATTAGACTCATTTTGATGTTATAACCATAAAAATATGATTATAATTTAGTATATTTGTGGGTATAACCATAAAAAAATTGATAGGTGATTGAGAGAAATCTGTATCTTAACCGTCTGCGCAATTCCATAGACAAGCCTTTGATCAAGGTCATAACGGGTATCAGAAGATGCGGTAAGTCCGCCATCCTGTTACTGCTGAAGCATGAGCTGTTGAGCAGAGCGATTGACGAAAAGCATATTCTGCATCTTAATTTTGAGAGCATGGAGCTTGCCGATATTGATACTGCTGAAAAGCTTTACAAATTTGTCAAGACCACAATCAAGGATAAGAAGAGGTACTACATTCTTCTCGATGAGATACAGGAAGTTGAAAAATGGGAAAAGGCCGTCAACTCATTCTTCGTTGATTTAAATGCAGATATTTACATCACCGGCTCTAACTCGCGTCTGCTATCATCTGAACTGGCGACATATCTGACAGGCCGTTATGTTGAAATTGATCTTTACACACTCTCTTTTGAAGAGTATCTTTTATTCAGACAGGCACGGTCCGGTATAAAACCACCGGATATAAGGCAGGAGTTCAATGGTTTTCTGCGTTCCGGAGGCTTCCCGGTGCTTCAGGTTGCTGATTATTCCGAAGAGACCGCGGGAAGAGTAGTATACGACATATATTCTTCCATTATACTTCGTGATGTTGTGCAGAGAAATAGTATCAGGGATATTGAGCTGCTTGAAAGGGTCGTAAAGTATGTATTTGACAATGTGGGGAATAAGTTTTCAGCAGGAAATGTTGCAGATTATTTTAAGAGCCAACAACGCAGGATTGATCTGAATACTGTCTACAACTATCTTAATGCGCTGGAGGGAGCATTTATCATTTACCGTGTTCCCAGATATGACATTAAAGGTAAAGAGATACTGAAGACTATGGAGAAATATCTTGTCGGTGATCCCTCACTTATCCATGCGGTGATGGGCTACAGGGACAGGAATATTTCAGGGCTGCTTGAAAACATAGTGTTTCTTGAACTAAAGCGACGGGGTTTCAGGGTTTTTACAGGCAGATCTGACGAGAGAGAGATAGATTTTATTGCCACTACCGCTGATAAGAAGGTTTACGTTCAGGTCGCATTCAGAATGGAAGAACAGTCAACTATTGACAGAGAGTTCTCGCCCTTGCTTGAGATTCGCGACCATCATCCCAAGTATGTTGTTACAATGGATAATGTATGGCATGATAATATTGAAGGCATACATCATAAACATATTGCCGACTTTCTGCTGATGGAAACTCTTTAACTCAGTGTATACTTCGATGAGAATAACTATTGTGGCAGGCGCGAGGCCGAACTTCATGAAAATAGCACCAGTCATTCATGTGATTGAAAGTCGAAAGTCACCCTCCTTCGCCACCTCCTGCGCTAAGCTACAGAGGCCGCTGAAGGCTTCGGAGGGCAAGAAAGGAGAAAGTTTAGAGTACAGGCTGGTGCATACGGGTCAGCATTATGACCCAAAGCTGAGTGATACCTTCTTTCAGGAGCTGGGGATCCCCAGGCCGGATGTCAACCTGGAGGTGGGAAGCGGCACGCAGGCTGAACAGACGGCGGGCATCATGCTGGGCTTCGAGAAGGAGCTGACGGCTCATTCGTCTGACCTGGTGATTGTGGTCGGTGATGTGACATCAACCATGGCATGCTCAATAACCGCAAAGAAACTGAACACCAGGGTGGCACACATCGAGGCCGGCATTCGTTCATTTGATCTGACGATGCCCGAAGAGATAAACCGCATGGTCACCGACAGCATCACCGACCTCTTCTTTACCACATCGCACTTTGCCAATGAGAACCTCCGCAAAGCCGGGGTACCTGATGATCGTATTTTCTTCGTTGGCAATGTCCGAACTAGTAATTACAGGTTGGCCAACCATAATCCTGGCCTTCTTTGGTGCTGTGGCAATAACCTGGTATTACCTCCCCAAGGTGATCAAGGTGGTTAACAGCAAGAATCTTAATGACCATCCCGGCACGCATAAGATACACAAGAGGGATACCCCGACCCTGGGCGGTATCGGCATTTTTGCCGGGTTCATCTTCGGGTTCCTGCCGGGCGTGAACGGTTACATGCACAGTGTGTCATATTTTACGGCAGCTGCAATGATCCTTTTCTTAATCGGCATAAAGGACGACCTCATCAGCATGAATGCCTGAAAAAAATTCACCGCAGAGATTACAACGGCCCTGATAGTAGCAGTCTTTACAGATATCCACTTTACCAGCTTCCACGGTTTCATCGGAATAGCAGAGATACCTGCCTGGGCTTCATAGTGGTCAGGTGGATTGATGAGGTTATAAAGGTCTGAGATTTATGTCTTGCCGGGCATATATTTCTTAAAAATCGCGAATTAGTATCAAAAATGTGATTTTATTCACGAAAACAGTATTTATTGTGTGATATATGGAGGACAGGAGAAGGGCATTAAAGAAGACTTACCTGTGCAGTCCGCACATAGGTGGTAAAGAGATGAAGTATGTTCAGGAGACGTTATCAAAATATTGAAGAATATAATATTTGCGATCGTAACCGAAAAATAGCATAATAATTTACGATTACTATTGCAGATAATTTATATTTGTACTTTAAAATAACAGGATATATTAAAGTAGAACTTTAAATTATCATGTTTCTCAGAGAACAAATATTCAACGGAAAAGATGCTGAGAGTGCATTCTTGTGGGGGGCAAGGCAGACCGGGAAGAGCACACTTCTCAGGATGATGTANNGACAACTCCTCATCGCTGGTTATCATAGATGAAATTCAGAGAATACCTTCGTTGCTTAATGAGGTACAATGGCTTATTGTCAACAGTAACAGGCAGTTTATTCTCAGCGGGTCAAGTCCCCGCAAAATAGTAAGATCAGGTGGCAATCTGTTAGGGGGCAGGGCGCTGCGGTATGAACTTTATCCGCTTATTTACAGGGAAATACCGGATTTTGATCTATTACGGGCGTTGAACAACGGACTTCTGCCAAGGATGTATCTGTCTGACAGGCCGGCCAGGTTGTTGTCTGCCTATGTTGGGAGTTATCTTCGGGATGAAATAATGGCTGAAGCCAGGATCAGGAATATTTCATCGTTTTCCCGGTTCCTGGAGGCAGCGGCATTTTCAAACGGCGAGATAGTAAATTATTCAAATATCGCCTCCGACTGCGGTGTCAGCAGTCCTACGATAAAAGAGTATTTTCAGATCCTGGA
>DNOQ01000326.1:0-8469 GCA_003501665.1 Bacteroidales bacterium
CGGGAAAATACTTCTTAACATCATCGGATATCATTACAGAATCAGTATTAACAAATACCCTGCAGATGTATTTGCTCTTCAAAAGTTCTTTCATAACCGTATGATAAAGCGGAACCCCGTTGAATGGTTTCATATTTTTGCCCGGGACTCTTTCTGAATGTCCCTTCATTGGAAGAAGGAATTTGACTTTCTCCGGCATAGGCTTTATTATTAATTGTCAAATATAAGACCTTTAATTCAGCCTTGTATTTGTTAAGCTAAACGGAATTTAAAATACCGGCAATTTTACCAGCGAGAGTTTTTCTTGTATACTCTTCAAGCCCTTCCGGAGCTGATTCATATATGCCGTTATTCAGATCCGCTTTTAAACTGATGAGGTATTCACCCAATTCCCCGGAATCGTTCTTTGTGAACATTTTTCCTCCTTTTGTCTTTTCCAGGATATCTGCAACATCACTTTCTTTGGGTCCCAGTCCGATGATCTTTCTCTTTGACGCAAGGTATTCAAAAAGTTTCCCGGGGATCATTTCATCATGTTTACTTTCCGACGGAACAACAAGCAGCAGAGCGGCAGACCGGGCAAGATATTCCATTGCCCTGGTGTGTTCCACATAAGGGACAATATTCAGAATCACATTTCTGTGATCTTTGAAAAGTCTTTCTACCGTACTGTCGGTTTTCCCTATAAAGTTCAGCTTTATTTCCCCTATATTACGGGCTTCGCAGTAATCAAGTGCTTCAGCCAGGACATTTGCATTATAATTTCCGGCAAAAGTGCCCAGGTAAGTAATAGTAAAATCCACCGGTCTGATTTCACCGTATTTAAAATCAGCAGGATCAAAACCATTGGTTACAGTGATTATTTTTCCGGGAGACTGATCACTATCAAGCTTTGATCTGAAAAGATCGCGGGTGGCATTACATGTTGTGATAACCCTGTCGGCACTGTTCAGTACATTAACTTCCATCACCCGGTTGATCTTTCTCGCGGGAATGGTCTGGTACATGCGGCTGGAATAATAAATTTCCGTCCATGGATCCCTGAGATCAGCGATCCATTTAATATTAAGCTCCTTTTTCAGTTTAAGTCCTGTGAGCTGTGTGGAATGAGGAGGGCTTGTTGTAATTACCTTTTCAATTTTCTCATCAGAAATTATCTGTTGTGCTGCCCTGAATGCATATCTGTTCCATCCTTTTCTTGCATCGGGCAATACAAAATTCCCTCTGATAAATCTCGAAAATTTCCGGAGAAATCCCGGATCATCTTCATTGGCAAATCCTCCATACGGGATCTCCGACCTGCCTGTCAGTATCTTATATGCTGAGAAAATTCCGGTTGAGGATTTTGTTTTAATTATTTCAAGTGAAGGAGATATTTCTTCGAGTAATCCCCGGTCCTGCTGGGGATATGATGCATATTGAGGGTCAACGGTCAGTATGACAGGTTCCAGGCCGAAATCCGGGAGATATTTTGAGAATTTAAGCCATCTCTGAACACCTGCTCCTCCGCTTGGAGGCCAGTAATAGGTTATTATCAAGACTTTATCCATCCTGAAGTTTTCTGAGAGGGCCTTTGAAGGAGACCTTTTCCTCAATAATTTCCCTCAGTTGTTTTACAGGTACCCTTTCCTGAAGCATTGAGTCGCGATATCTTATCGTGACTGTTTCATCTTCCATGGTCTGATGGTCAATTGTGATACAGTAAGGTGTCCCTATGGCATCCTGTCTGCGGTATCTCCTGCCTATGGAATCTTTGTCGTCGTACTGGCAGTTAAAGTTGAATTTGAGATCATAAATGATTTTTTCAGCGATTTCAGGCAGACCATCTTTTTTTACAAGAGGCATGACTGCAAGCTTAACCGGTGCCAGGAACGGCGGAAGTTTCATCACCACCCTTGTGTCAGAAGTACCATCTTCTTTCTCAAGTTCTTCCTCCCTGTATGAAGCTGAAATGACATGCAGGAACATCCTGTCGACACCTATTGATGTTTCGATAACGTAAGGTATATATGATTCTCCGTGTTCGGGATCGAAATACTGCATTTTTTTGCCGCTGTACTGCTGATGCTGTTTAAGGTCAAAATCCGTTCTCGAATGTATCCCTTCCACTTCCTTGAAGCCAAACGGGAACTTATACTCTATATCAGTAGCTGCATTTGCATAATGGGCAAGCTTGGTATGGTCGTGGAAGCGGTAATTGTGATCACCAAAGCCGAGAGCCCTGAACCAATTAATTCGGATCTCTTTCCAGTATTCAAACCACTCAAGTTCTGACCCGGGTTTGACAAAATATTGCATCTCCATCTGTTCGAATTCCCTCATCCTGAAAATAAACTGACGGGCAACTATTTCATTACGGAAAGCCTTACCTGTCTGGGCAATGCCGAAAGGGAGTTTCATCCTTCCGGTTTTCTGAACATTCAGGAAATTGACAAATATCCCCTGTGCCGTTTCGGGCCTGAGGTAAATTGTACTTGCACCCTCGGCAGTGGATCCCATCTCGGTAGCGAACATCAGATTAAACTGTCTTACTTCAGTCCAGTTGCGTGTACCTGAAACAGGGCAGACTATTTCATTATCGATAATAATCTGGCGGAGTTCCTGGAAATCATTGGCGTTCATAGCCTTTGAAAATCTTGCATATAGATCATCAATTTTTGACTGGTATCCAAGAACCCGCTGATTTGTTTCCCGGAACTTCTTTTCATCGAATGCATTGCCGAAGCGGGCAGAAGCTTTTTCAATTTCTTTGTCAATTTTCTCCCCGATCTTTGCTAAATGTTCTTCAATAAGAACATCGGCACGATATCTCTTTTTGGAATCCCTGTTATCAATAAGCGGATCATTGAAAGCATCAACATGTCCTGATGCTTTCCATATTGTGGGGTGCATAAAAATTGCAGAATCGAGACCGACGATATTTTCATGGAGAAGAACCATACTGTCCCACCAGTATTTTTTAATATTGTTTTTAAGTTCTACTCCGTATTGGCCATAATCATAAACTGCACTTAATCCGTCATAAATATCACTGGAAGGGAACACATATCCATATTCTTTGCAGTGAGAAACAAGTTTTTTAAAAACATCTTCCTGAGCCATAATTGTTTTGTTTTATTTTAGCGGAAGGCAAAAGTAATTGAAAAAGTTTGGTTTCACAAAGAGTGGAGGGGTATTGTATTGTTACCCATTCTTTGCGCCGGCAGACAATAGGGTAGGGGGATGATTTAATGTGAGTTGAATGGGGTTGGGGATGTGTGGTAATTTCCAAAAAATCTATTACTATCTTTGTTGACGTATAAATCTAAGTTATAATATGAAGAAGAGAACCGATTTTCTGGTACTCGGATCAGGAATTGCAGGACTGACATTTGCGCTGAAAGCTTCAAAGTATGGGAAGGTTTCGGTTGTTACCAAGGCAAAGCTGGAAGATTCAAATACAAAATATGCTCAGGGAGGTATTGCTTCTGTATTCCGCGAACCCGATAATTTTGAAAAACATATCAGTGATACTATTGTTGCCGGTGCAGGTATCTGTGATGAGGAAGTTGTCAGAATGGTGGTAAGTGAAGCTCCCGACAGAATAAAAGATCTCATAGACCTTGGGGTGCCGTTCGACAGGAAAGAAGACGGATCATACGATCTTGCAAGAGAAGGAGGTCATTCCGAATACAGGATATTGCATCATAAGGATAAGACAGGAGAAGCTATAGAAAAAACACTGATTGAGAAAGTCCGGCAAAATCGTCATATTGAAATTTATGAAGATCATTTCGCCATAGAGGTGCTTACACAGCATCATCTTGGAGAAGTCATTAAACGTAATTCCAATGGTATAAAATGCTATGGTGCTTATGTGGCTGATCTTGTAAACCAGAAAGTGATAACTTTTCTTTCGGGAATAACGGTTATGGCGACCGGTGGTATTGGGAATGTATATCTGACCACGACAAACCCCGAAATAGCAACCGGCGACGGTATTGCAATGGTCTACAGGGCAAAGGGAACGATTGAGAATATGGAATTTGTCCAGTTTCATCCGACCTCTCTGTATGATCCCAATACCAGACCATCTTTCCTGATAACTGAAGCTTTACGCGGTTATGGCGCTGTTCTCAAAAACATGAAGGGTGAGAATTTCATGAAAAGATACGACAGCAGGGGATCACTTGCCCCCAGGGATATTGTTGTACGGGCTATTGATACGGAAATGAAGATATGGGGCGATGATCATGTATGGCTTGACTGTACCCATCTGGATCCTGAAGGTCTGAAGGACCACTTCCCGACCATCTGTGATCATTGTCTTACGAGAGGTATTGATATCACTAAAGATCTTATACCAGTTGTTCCTTCCGCACATTATTCATGTGGTGGTGTTAAGGTTGATAAGTACGGGCAGTGCAATATCGACAGGCTCTATGCCATCGGAGAAGTATCATCAACAGGTCTGCATGGGGCTAATCGTTTAGCATCCAATTCATTGATTGAAGCTGTGGTTTACGCTCACCGTGCGGCTCATCATTCAGGCGCCAGACTGAAGGATCTTACCTTTGAGGAAAAAATACCAAACTGGGATTACAAGGGAACAACCCATCTTGAGGAAATGGTACTTATAACACAAAGTCTGAAAGAATTGCAGGGAATCATGAGCAATTATGTGGGAATAGTCAGGTCGGATCTTCGTCTTGAAAGAGCGCTGATTCGTCTCGAGACACTGTATGAGGAGACCGAGAATTTGTTTAAGAGATCTCTTATATCAGAAAAGATTTGTGAATTACGGAATCTGATAAATGTGGGATACATAATTATTAAATTCGCCAGGAACAGAAAGGAAAGTGTAGGGCTTCATTATTCAATAAACTATCCGAAAAGAGCGGTAACAGAATTCTGATAAACAAAAAATAAATGAACCATCTTGAATCATCTTTCAAAGGAAAGAATGCTTTCTGGCGATACTTTGTAATGATAGTGGCGGTGCTGGCGGCATCCAATACCATCGGTTCGATTCCGTTGCTTGTGAGCATATTTCAGAATCCCTCGGCAATAGGGGAACTTTCCGCCAATCCAAATGATCTCAGCCCGCTCGGACTTGATCCTGTTACGGCATTTATTTTTATGCTTATCCCCTTTGCAGTGGGACTGGGTGCATTTGTTCTTCTTATACGGCCATTAAACGCAAAGAGTATAATGACTGTAATAAACGGTACGGGGTCATTCAGATGGAACAGGTTATTTATTTCGGCAGGTGTATGGATAGTAGTTTCGATAATATATCTTTTTGTTAATATGAAGCTTGATCCGGGGAATTTCTCTCTGAACAATTTGTCATCAACCCTGATCCCTCTGATTTTCGTTTCAATTATACTTATTCCGTTCCAGGCGGCATTTGAGGAGGTTATTTTCAGGGGTTATCTTATGCAGGGCTTTACAGTAATTCTCAGAAAAAGAATGTTTCCGCTTTTAATGACTTCTTTATTGTTCGGACTTATGCATTCCATGAATCCCGAAGTAAAAGAATTCGGGTTCCTTACCATGATGCCGCAATATATAGTGTTTGGATTAATTTTCGGTATTATCACTATCCTTGATGACGGTATTGAATCCGCCATCGGGATTCATTCGGCCAATAATGCATTTCTGTGTATTGTAATTACCAACAAATCATCGGCGCTCCAGACACCTGCCATATGGGAACAGCATGCCATATATCCGTGGGCTGAATTTGCCACAATGCTGATCATGGGATTTGTTACGATCGTGGTACTTAAAAAGATCTTTAAATGGGGAAGCTTCAACCTCCTTGCATCCGGAGTTGAACCAAAAGTGGAAAATGCAGATCAGGTTGCATAGACAGAAGTTTTTTCATCTGTACGGAAGTTGCCATATTTATGTCCTGTTTCTTTTATAATATTTCTGATCTCATCAGGATCAAGGCTTGTAAGTAACCGGAACCGGGTTTCTTTGAAATGAGGTAATCCCTTGAAATAATTCGAAAGATGCCTTCGCATTTCATATATTGCTCTTTTCCCTTCCTTGAATTCAAGGGATTTTTCAAAATGTTTAAGTGCAAGTTCGGCTTTTTCTTCTATTGTTGGTTCCGGTAAAAGCTCTCCCGTACTTAAATAATGTTTTATATCACTGAAAATCCATGGTCTGCCGACTGACGCCCTTCCTATCATTATACCATCTACTCCGTATTTCCTGAACATTTCCCTTGCCTTTACAGGTCCGTTGACATCACCATTGCCGATAACAGGGATCTTCATCCTTGGGTTGCTTTTTACGGCACCAGTCAGAGTCCAGTCAGCGGTTCCTTTATAAAGCTGGGCTCTTGTCCGTCCATGAATAGTAATAGCAGCTATTCCTGCATCCTGGAGCATTTCTGCCACCCGGATAATATTTTTATTTTCATCATCCCAGCCGATCCTGGTCTTGACAGTTACAGGAATTTTAACTGCTTTTACAATTGCGGAAGTCATTTCAACCATCAGAGGTATGTTCCTCAGCATTCCTGCTCCCGCTCCCCTGTTAGCTATCTTCTTCACGGGACAGCCGAAATTAATATCAATGAGTGCCGGTTTTGCCTCTTCGGCTAAAAGAGCCGCGTCGACCATTGATTCTATAATATGACCGTAAAGCTGAATCCCTACCGGCCTGTCAAAATCGTAAATGTCAAGCTTTCTCACACTCTTTTCGCCTTCTCTTATCAGTCCGTCAGAAGAAATGAATTCAGTATACATGAAATCAGCGCCGTGAAGTTTGCAGATATAACGAAATGAAGGATCAGTTATATCTTCCATGGGTGCAAGGAAAAGAGGATAATCACCAAGGGATATGTCACCAATTTTCAAGGCGGTTAAATTTACTGATGTAATGAAAAATGATCAGATAGCCTGTTTATGATAAACAGGAAAGAGATTACCGGGGATGATATGTTTTACCTTTTCGCTTTTCCTGTAAAAATAAACAATTCCATAGTTTTCGCATTCCTTTCTCCGTATTTCCTCCGGTAAATCTGCGAATGCTTGTTCAACCTCATTCCATATCTGTAATATTATTTCATCGGCCTCTTTCCTGAGGTTTGTTGCTTTTACCGAATGATCATGGATCCTTTTTATGAGTAACTTATGATAATTATTTGCCTCGATAAAATTTTCAAATCGCACTTTAACAACAGCAATGGTCGGGTTTGTTACAGGGCTGCCTCCGGTCCTTATCCTTTTTTCTTCGCCTTCAATGATCTTCCGGCCCCACATTATCAGTTCATTTTCCGTTCTCAGAGAGGGTACCTTCGGGTCATTGACGGCCAGACCATAGAATTGTCTTGTTTCCGGAGAAAGATCCCCGCGAAGGATTGCCAGATTCATCACCCTGATGAAATGGATCAGGTAGATCTTAGCTTTTCTTAGGGTTTCACTGTAATCCCCGCTTCTGTTATTCTGAAAAGTAAAAGTCTGTCTATGAAGCAGTATGTTATGTTCAAATACCGCGATGAATCTTTGCAGGTTTACCAGCGACCTGGCTGATATTGCCATCTGGCTGGGGGGCAGATCCCGTGATATTTTAAGTGCGTTTTTCATTGCCCTTATACGGGCAGCATCTGTATTTGGGAGTCTGCGGTATGGCATGGCAATATTTTAAGGATTTGTCTGCAAACGATGCGAATATAGTATTATTTTATTCCCGTTTCCGGGCATTCGCTGTTCATAACGTCGAATTTATTAACATGTTAATAATGCCTGATGATTGTTATATATCATCAATTACGTAAATTAACAAGATAAAAAATTCAGTAGGCTTTATAATATTCGCGGTTAAGTCTGGCGATATTTGTCAGCTTTATCTCTTTGGGGCATTCAGCTTCGCAGGCTCCGGTATTTGAGCAATTCCCGAATCCGAGTTCATCCATTTTTTCCACCATTGCCCTGACTCGATCTTTAGCTTCAACCCGGCCCTGTGGAAGAAGTGCAAACTGTGAAATTTTTGCCGACACAAAAAGCATTGCCGAAGCATTCTTACAGGCAGCAACACAGGCGCCACAACCTATACATATTGATGAATCAAATGCCTCGTCAGCATTCTTTTTCTTAACAGGAATTGAATTTGCTTCAGGTGCGGCGCCGGTATTTACCGAAATAAATCCCCCCGCTGTCTGTATCTTGTCAAATGCACTCCTGTCAACTATGAGGTCCTTTATTACCGGAAATGGTTTTGCTCTCCATGGTTCTATCCAGATCGTTTCACCGTCTTTGAAATATCTCATTGAGAGGTGACATGTTGTTATTGCAGATACCGGTCCATGCGGATGACCGTTTATAAACATACCGCACGAACCGCATATACCTTCACGGCAGTCATGATCAAAAGCTACCGGATCGTTATTTGCTTCAATCAGCTTTTTGTTAAGTGCATCCAGCATCTCCAGAAATGACATCCCGGGTGAAACATCATCCATCTTATATGTCA
>DNOQ01000326.1:8535-15993 GCA_003501665.1 Bacteroidales bacterium
CTTGTGCCCTTGTACCTTTCTGCCCCTACTTATAACTCCTCACTTTCATCTCCACCTCTTCAAATTTCAGCTCTTCTTTATGCAGAATATATGGATTCCCTTCACCGGCATATTCCCAGACGGATACATAGGCATATTCATTGTCATTCCGCGAAGCTTCGCCGTCAGGAGTCTGAAATTCCTCCCTGAAATGAGCACCACACGATTCCTTCCTGTTAAGTGCATCAGTTATGAGTAATTGTGCCAGTTCAAAATAATCGGCGACTCTTCCTGCTTTCTCAAGTTCCTGATTGAGTTCATTTATGGATCCCGGTACATTGAGATCTCTCCAGAATTCTGCCTGAAGTTCCTTTATCAGTTCAAGAGCTTTGCTGAGGCCCTTTTCATTTCTGGCCATGCCCACATGATCCCACATTATTTTGCCAAGCCGTTTATGAAATGATGAAGCTGTTTGTTTTCCTTTTATGGATATCAGTTTATTAAGTCTTTCAACTGCAGATTTTTGAGTTTCATCAAATTCCGGCACATCTGTCAGTATTTTAGGAATCCTTATCTGATCAGCAAGGTAATTGCTGATAGTATATGGAAGAATAAAATATCCATCTCCGGCTGCCTGCATCAGAGAGCTGGCTCCAAGGCGGTTCGCACCATGGTCTGAGAAATTTGCTTCGCCAATGGCATAGAGGCCGGGGATTGTTGTCATAAGTTCATAATCAACCCATAGTCCACCCATTGTATAATGGCCTGCCGGGTAAATACGCATAGGTTCATCGTAAGGATCACTGCCGGTTATTGTTTTGTACATCTCGAAAAGATTCCCGTATTTGTTTTCAATGGCTTTTTTCCCCTGATTTTTAATGGCATCTCTGAAATCGAGGTAAACTGCAAGCTTTGTTTCACCAACACCATAACCGGCATCGCACCTTTCCTTTGCTGCCCTTGAAGCCACATCCCTTGGTACAAGATTACCAAATGCAGGGTATCTTCTTTCGAGGAAATAATCTCTTTCCTCTTCAGGGATATCATTTGCGGGACGTTTATCACCGGAGACTTCAGGTACCCATACGCGACCGTCATTGCGGAGTGATTCCGACATTAGAGTAAGCTTGCTCTGGAATTCATTCAGCTGCGGGACACATGTGGGATGTATCTGTATAAATCCGGGATTGGCAAAAAATGCACCTCTTTTGTGAGCTTTCCACGCTGCAGATGCATTCGAACTGACTGCCAGTGTCGACAGATAATAAATTGTACCATAACCACCTGTTGCAAGTACCACGGCATGGGCACCGTGCCTTTCAATCTCACCCGTTATAAGGTTGCGGGTTATTATACCACGTGCTTTGCCGTTAATAAGAACCAGGTCAAGCATTTCCCTTCTGGGGAACATTTTCACATTACCTTTTTTTATCTGCCTGTTAAGTGAGGAATAGCAGCCGAGAAGACATTGCTGGCCGGTCTGGCCTTTTGCATAGAAAGTCCTTGATACCTGAACACCGCCGAATGACCTTGTGTCGAGCGTTCCTCCATAATCACGGGCAAAAGGAACACCAAGTGCAGCGAAATGATCAATCACCTGGTTACTCACTTCGGCTGCCCTGTATACATTTGCCTCCCTTGCACGGTAATCACCGCCTTTTATCATATCGTGGAAGAGTCGATAGACAGAATCACCATCATTCGGATAATTTTTTGCAGCATTTATTCCTCCCTGAGCGGCAACAGAATGTGCACGTCTGGGAGAATCCTGATAACAAAAATTTTTCACACTGTATCCCAGTTCCCCTAGGGCTGATGCGGCAGAAGCCCCGGATAACCCTGTCCCCACAACAATGATTTCGAGTTTCTTTTTATTGGCTGGATTAACCAGCTTCGATGAAGCTTTAAACTTTATCCATTTCTGTGACAATGGTCCGTCAGGTATCTTTGAATTGAGTTTTTCCATCGTAGTAGTTTTTCTATCTGTAAAGCCATAGAGTCAGTGAAATAATTGCAAAACCTGCCGGGATGCCTATGGAATAGATCCAGGCAAATACTTTTACGACCGGAGTCCATATCCTGTGATTCAGCCCGAGCGTCTGGAAACCTGATGAAAAGGCATGGAAAAGATGTAATCCGAGCAGAACAAAACAAACAAGATATATATAATTATAAGCAGGGATTTTGAAAAGATTATGGGCAACCGAGTAAAAATCTTGCGGATTACCCGGTACAAGTCCAAGCTTTATAAAATAGAAATTAAAAAAATGAAGTACCATAAAGGTGAGTACTGACAAACCCGTCCATATCATGAACTTTGAAAAAAAGGAGGTCTCGGATTTATTCCCGCCGGCATACCCTACCGGGCGTGCAAGCCAATTCTGAATCTGGAGCCATATTCCGTATGAGAGATGGATCAAAAGTGCTCCAAACAGAATAGCCTCAATGATTTTGATCAGGGGGAATGAGGCCATGAAATGTGCAGCAGAATTGAACGGTGCAGGATCATTTTTCAGGAGCATGAAGTTAATTATCAGATGGACAGGCAGGAACAATAACAAAAACAGCCCTGCAACTGCCATTACAAACTTTTTTGAAACAGATGAAAACAGGATCTTATTCATTAGTCCAGATATTTATGAATACTTCCATGTGCCGGATCAGGATTTTTATAAAAATATGACTATTTACCAATATTAACAATACAGAAATATCATACAATATCAATAACCGTTATTTTAGCATTAAACATTATGGTATGAAGAAAAAATTTGACTACGGTGAAGGTACAATTACTTATAATGATAAGGGTAAAGGCAGGGTTATAGTTCTTATACACGGATATCTCGAAACTTCTGAGATATGGAGCAGCTTTGCCCGGAAACTTTCGGAAAAATTCAGGGTTATTTCTGTTGATCTCCCCGGACATGGCGGGTCCGATATTTACGGAGATATTCATGCTGTTGAATTTATGGCAGCCGTAATCCGGGATCTGATCAGGAACACAGGGACAGAAAAGTTCTTTCTGACCGGACATTCAATGGGAGGTTATGTAACACTTGCATTTGCAGATCTGTATCCCGGTATGCTTACAGGATACTGTCTATTCCATTCCCATCCTTTTGCAGATTCAGAGGAAGTCATTAAAAGAAGAAAAATGGAGATAAGGCTGATAAAAGCCGGGAAATGGGATATGTTTTTTTCCGACAGCATCCGGAAGATGTTTGCATCACAGAACCTTGAGAAATTTGGTGATCAGCTTATGCGTTCAAAAGAAATTTCTGTTTCAATTCCGAAGCAGGGTATAATTTCTGTTCTGAACGGTATGATGGTGAGGCCATCAAGGTTATCTGTATTGGAAGAGGGCCGTATACCATTGCTCTGGATACTGGGAGCAATGGATAATTATATTGATTGTGAACAGATACAGGCAAAGGTTAAATTGCCGGAAAATGCAAAAGTCTCTGTTTTACAGAATTCAGGCCATATGGGCTTTGTTGAGGAGGAGGAACGTTCTCTTGAAGTAATAACAGAGTTTGCAGAGAAGTGCGGAGTTTAAATGTCTTCAAACAGAAAGTCATTATACGGATAACGTGTAATATGTATCTTTTTTACTTCATCATAGAGGATTTTCTTAAGTTCTTCAACATTCTCCCTGGTTTTCGCAGAAATGAAAACGGTCGGGTGATTCATATCATTTGCCATCCATGTTTTTTTCAGATCTGAAAGAGAATGATTCTCCTTTGTGAAGGGGGTAAGATCATCATCTTCTTTCGTGATATATGAGAAATTATCAATCTTATTGAAGATAACAACTGATTCTTTTGCGCCAGAGCCCAGTTCGCGGAGTGTTTCATTTACAATATTTATCTGATCCTCAAATCCCGGATGTGATATATCAACAACATGTAAAAGAAGATCTGATTCACGAACCTCATCCAGAGTCGACTTGAATGATTTAATGAGATCATGGGGTAATTTGCGTATAAATCCTACAGTGTCCGAAAGAAGGAAGGGAAGATTGCCAATTATAACTTTCCGTACTGTTGTGTCGAGAGTTGCAAAAAGTTTGTTTTCGGCGAACACCTCCGATTTACTGAGGAGGTTCATTATTGTGGATTTTCCCACGTTGGTATAACCGACCAGTGAAACCCTGACCAGTTTGCCGCGGTTTTTGCGCTGGGTTGACATCTGGATATCGATCTTTTTAAGCTGTTCCTTCAGCGAAGAGATCTTATTCCTGATTATTCTGCGGTCTGTTTCTATTTCTGTTTCTCCCGGACCTCTTAATCCGATACCTCCTCTCTGTCTCTCAAGGTGTGTCCACATCCTTCTTAGCCGGGGTAACAGATACTGGTATTGTGCAAGCTCAACCTGTGTCCTTGCATGTGATGTACGGGCACGCCTTGCAAAAATATCGAGGATCAGATTTGTCCGGTCTATAACCCGGCATTTAAGTGCATTTTCAATATTTCTGAGCTGAACAGGAGTAAGTTCATCATCGAAAATAGCCAGATCAATATTATTATCAGCAACATAACGGGCTATTTCGACTGTTTTTCCCGATCCGACGAAAGTTGCAGGATTCGGAATATCAAGTTTTTGTATGAATCTCTTTACCGGAAAAGCTCCGGCAGTTTCGGCGAGGAAAGAAAGCTCATCAATAAATTCTTCTGTTTCATGATCATCCTGGCGGGGATAATTAATTCCGACCAGGATTGTTCTTTCTGCCGGCCTGCCTTTCTCTGTCATTACCTAAATGATCAATCTCCTGTTGGTCTGGATTGATCCCCTGATTGCCCTCTTGAGAGATTCTGAACAGCGCAGTATCATTTCAATGTCGGACGGGAATGGAACGATCTGACTCTTTGTTCGTGCAAGCTGTGACGCATTCAGCGCCCCCAAATCTCCGAGAGCTCTTGCGGAAATATTTTCAAATGTCGATTGGGCACCAACGGGATCTTTTTTTAATAATTTATTCGGATTAATCTGGATTGTTTCAATATCTCCGTCAATCTGGCACGACTTTGTCTGAAGTGTCGAAATGAGAGCACACTGAAGTGTTTTATATTTTTTGATTTTGATATCATTTCCAAGGCTGTCTCTCATAACATTACCTCTCTGGTCGAGCTGATAATTAAATCCATCCTCAACATCTCTCTTTATCACCGAATCGAGCTGTGATGTCTGATCAGGACTAACAAGTATATTTCTGACATTTACATTGATGAAATAATCATACCGGGTATCCTTATCGAGATTAATCGTATGAAATTCAACCCATTCACTGTTAAGGGCCTGGAGGTCGACACTAATGAGATCCTCTTCAAAGTCCTGAGGAAATTTGATCATTGTATTATTCTGAAGAGAGACAAACACCCTGCTCATGCCAAGATATCTTGCTTCCTGGATCTTATTGTCGATACCTTCATAATCCCCCACATATTCTTTAGCTCTGACAAATTCGGCAAATGCCTGTCTGTATGAATCTTTCATGCCGTTTTTCATCAACTCGATGCCGTGGGCGTAGTAAAAATCGGCTGATTTCTTTTTGGCGGAGATCATTTCCTGCATATAATCGACATAGGGAAATTCAATGGTTCTGGCTCCTGATCTTAGCGGAAGCACTGTCCTTACGAGTGACTGCCTGTCACTCATTCTTTTATATGTCTGATATATTTCATCGTAATTTTGTGGTCTCCCTTCTATTTTAAGGAAACGTATTCTTTCGAGATCCTGCTCATTGGCAATCGAATACGATCGTTCGAGAGTTGCGATCTGTTTTGAATCACCGGGATCTTTCCGCAGTTGTTTAACAGCTGCTGCAATGGCAGCATCATAATTACCTCTTTCGAGTTGTTTTTTTGAAGATCCGCATCCGGACATTAAGACCGATAATGCAAAAATTAATGGCAGATATTTTTTCATATTTCATTGACTTTGACGAAGTCAAAGATATAAAAAGACATTTAAATGGCAAATAGAAATAATTAACATGGGAAGAGATCAGATCACAAAGCTGAGCCAGAGTGAATATCTTACACGTACCGGTTGTCCTCTCTGTAATCCCGGGCTCCATTTTGGCGAAGCTTCGATTGCTTTTACAGCTTCATTATCGATAAGCGGGTCAACACCTTTGACAACGGTAACATTACTTACGGCACCATCGGCTTCGACTATGAAAGTAAGAAATATTCTTCCCTGTATTCTTTTATCGAGTGCTTCCTGGGGGTAGTTGGTTCTTCGCTGGACCCATTCACGGAAACGGTTTATATCTCCGCCCCTGAAAGAGGGCATGATTTCAACGAGAAAGAATGGTTCATCAGAGTACAGGCTTCCTGATCCGTCGCCGTAAAAGATCTCATCGCCGTAACCGAATCCTTCATATTCAACTGTTTCATCTCCTGAGCGGGCTATTATTTCGTCTGTTGATAACTGTAACTGTTCAATTGGAATTATGGAATCAATCACTTCCGGGACAAGATATTTGACTATTTCCTGTGCTGCTTTTGTTTCGCGGGAGGGAGGAGGAGGTGGTGGAATATAAATCTGATCAGGCGGAGGGGCAAGATTTTCCATCTGAACATTCACATATCTGACACCGCCGGTAAGGATAGTGTCGTTTGAAGGTCTGGATAAAAAAGGGATTAAAACCAGTAATAAACCCGCCAGGACAGATATTATCACTCCGGTAAGCAGAGCAGAGAAATAACCTTTGCGGAGTTTATATGCACCGTATTCCCTGTTTCTGGAAGCGAAGATTATATCATCAAAATCGGGTATATTATAGAATAAAGCCATTCCGGATTTAAAATGTGGTGCAAAAGTACAAAATAGCACGATATCGTCAAAGCAAGGAGAAAGCCAGAAAAATAAGTTTTCAAACGAACAGGCATCACATACAATTTCAGGATAATTGGAAAAAGATGTAACTTTGGGAATATTAATTAAATGATTTTATAATACTGATAAGTAAAGGCTATATTAACGTGAGAAAATCCGCACTATGGATAAAAAAATGGTAATAATACAGGATTTAAAGAATCATTTGGCACAATATTTCGGAGATGAAATTGTCCAGGTAATTTTATTTGGATCTCAGGCAAGGAAAACGGAAAGATCTGAATCTGATTATGATGTACTTATAATTGTTAAGTCAAAGCTTAACTGGAAAATAAAAGAGAAGATAATAGATCTTTGTTACGATATTGATTTAAAATATGACATTATTATAGATTTACATATTCTGGCAGAGGAGGAGATTAATGAATTACGTGGGAAACAACCAATTTTTCATAATGCTATTGAAACCGGCATAAGGGCATGACATTATCAACAGAAGAAAGAAAACAACTTGTTTCGTATGAGGAGCAACAGGTTATGGTACTTTATCAAGAAATGAAGGAATTCATCGGTACAGTTGAGCAACTGATTTTAGAGGAAGATTAGATAAATAATCATTGTTATCCGATTAAATAC
>DNOQ01000169.1 GCA_003501665.1 Bacteroidales bacterium
GCTGTAATAGAAAGAATACGTGAGAAGAACAGACAAACCTGAATTTTACGTTACCAGCCTGAATTAGCGAAACCTCAAATTGTCTGACACCAATGGCACGATATACTCTATATATTATCTGATGAGAATACTTTTCTGCATAAATACATTAGGATCCGGTGGTAAAGAAAGGAGGCTGACGGAGCTACTAAAGGAAATTACTAAGTTACCTGATATTAATACTCAGCTGGTCGTCTTGAGTGAAGATATCCATTATGATGATGTGCTTAGTCTTGGTATTAAAGTACATAGGATTATAAGGAGAAGTAAAAAAGACCTTTCCATTTTTAATAAATTGTATAGACTATGCAGGAATTATAAACCTCATATAGTTCATACATGGGATAGTATGAGTGCTGTCTATCTTGCTCCCATCTGCAAGGTGTTATCTATTAAAATGATAAATGGAATGGTTGTGGATGTACCTGAAAGACGCAATATTTTCAATAAATACTGGATGCGTGCCAAACTTACCTTCCCATTATCAGATTATATTGTGGGTAATTCTGCAGCAGGTCTGATCGCTTATAGTGCTCCGGCAAAGAGAAAAGTATTAATTGCGAATGGGTTCAATTTTCAGAGGTTAGAAGGTCTTGTCCCAAAGGAAGTGGTTAGAAAGGAGTTGGGAATTTCAGAAGAATATGTTATAGGAATGGTCGCATCATTCTCTGAAAGAAAAGATTACAAGACCTTCTATGACGCCTCCCAGCTACTTTTGGAAAAGCGATCTGATCTGATTTTTTTGGCTATCGGGAGCAATACTGACTCATGTGAATCCAGGAATATGATCGAAGAAAAGCATATCGCAAAATTCAGGCTTTTGGGCAAGAAAACTGATGTAGAAACAATGATTAATGCAATGGATATATGTGTACTGTCAACCTACACTGAAGGCATCTCTAATTCCATCATGGAATATATGGCCTTAGGCAAACCGGTAATTGCAACTATCGGGGGCGGGACAAATGAGTTGATTACGGACAACTATACAGGGTTATTAATTAATAGATCAGATCCTAAAGCACTTGCAGAAAAGATTGAGCTATTGCTTAATGACCCTGATTTAAGATCCAGTATGGGTAAAGCTGCACACGAGAGAATTAAAGACCAATTCTCAATAAGAAAAATGGTTGACAGTTATTGCTTGCTTTATGAAACAGCTGTCACACGGAATTCTGACCAAAATCCTATATAGTGTAGCAATCTTACCTGTCAGCTGCCAGGAGAAAATGGAACATATATCAGAAAACAAGCATGGAACATATTATTGTAAATGCAGTGTCAAATGAAAAAATATGAGCGAACCCAGCGCTGACAGGAAGAAAATATTAATCGGTTTCTTAAGCAATACTATTAAAGGGTCTATCCCTACAATAACAAATGTATTCGTTGAGGGATTAAAGAACAACTTCAATATAGTACCCTTTTTTATGGAAAGGAAGATGGGCAAGAAAGCCCTTGCCTCCCTTAACCTGCTAAATCTGTTTTATTTTGTGAAGCATTTCGTAAGCTGGTGCCGGGCGATTGTAATAAACAAACCAGATATTGTCCATTTCCCTGTAACATCCTATTGGAATATGGAAAAGAGTCTTATTTTCCTGGGAGTAGCAAAATTGTTGGGAGCAAAGTATACCGTAGGCCACCTGCACGGCGGAGCATTTATTGAATTTTGGCAGCAATTGAGTTCTTTTCGTAAAGAGTTTGCATTAAAACAAATGATTAAGCTCGACTTACTTATCGTATTAAGTGATGTATGGAAGCAAAATGTAGTGCAAAGTATCGGAATACCTGAAGAAAAGGTTGTAGTACTTCATAATGTAATAGACTATGAGTTTGAGGATCATTTTAGGAATTTTCGGAGAGATTATAGTGCCAAACCCGTAGTGACTCTGTTGGGATTTAATCTCATGGACTCCAGAAAGGGAATATTTGATCTTCTGGAGGCATTAGCATTACTGGAGGTGGGAAATAATTATGAATTAGTAGTTATTGGAGACGAGAGAGAACCCGGGGTTTTTGACAGGGCTAGAAAGATGATTGAAGAAAAGAAACTATTGAATGTGAAACTACTTAAAGGATTATGGGGCATAGATAAAATAAATTGGTTTGAAAAGGCTGATGTACTAATATTACCCAGCCACATAGAGAATTTCCCGGTAGTTGTATTGGAGGCCGCAAGTGCCGGCATGCCAGTTATCGCATCCTCTATTGGCGCTTTGCCTGATATCTTTAAACATGAAGTGGACATCCTTTTTATTCAGCCAAAGGACGTTACTAACCTGGCAAAACATATTTCCTTTCTGATTAACTCACCAGATGAAAGACAAAGATTGGGAGAAAATATAAAAAAGACCTTCTATGACAACTTAGCAGGTAAGAAGGTGATTGAGAAGCTATCTGAGATATACCGTGGATTAAACTAATGCAGGTGGTTCAAACAAGTCTTAGTACATGAGATCTATACAAGAAGACATACTTAAGTCAATTACCTATAATTTTAACGGTCTTAACTCATTTCTGTTAAAAGCCAATTTATGGCCAGGTATGTTATATGGATTCAGTTATCAAAAAAACAAAAAGAAATCCGGTGGTCTGAATACTGAAGAGAGACTAGTTAAGATAACAAACCATGCAATTAAATCTGTACCTTATTATACCAGGCTATACTCGTCTCCAGTTTCAGATATTGAGGATTTCGGGCAGAAGATCGGGTTGATTGACAGACAAATAGTAGCATCTCATCAGGATGATTTTGTCAGTCAAAGTGTAAACCTGAAAAAATACACATCAGTAACTACCGGTGGCACAAGCGGTAAACCGTTAAGGTTTCAGATAAATAAAAATCGTCACGCGGTTGAGCTTGCCTTTATGCATAATCTTTGGAAGAGAGCAGGATGGGATAATCATACAAGAGGAGTATTGCGAAATCATCATCTTCCGACGAATAGAGACTTTATCATTAATCCAGTGACCAAAGAAGTCATATTTGATAACTTTCGTCTGAGCCATGATTATGTAAAAGTTATTAATAAAGTGTTGAAGCGGTATAACATACGATACTTTCACGCTTACCCTTCAGCTGCCTATGAATTTTGTAAACTTAGCAGAGATGCTGGAATGGATTTATCTTTTATCAGCGCTTTCTTGTGTGGATCAGAAAGTGTCCTTGACTTTCAAAAGGCACTTATTACTGATGAAATGGGAATCCGTATTTTCAGCTGGTATGGACATAGTGAGAAGCTTGTACTGGGTGGTTATTGCGAGTATTCTGATCACTATCATATAGAATCGGAATATGGCTATTTTGAACTTGTTGATGAACACGGAATAAGAATTACCGAACCAGGCAAGGTTGGAGAAATTGTTGGAACGACATATTATAATTATGGAATGCCTTTAATTCGTTACCGAACCGGTGATTATGCTGAATATGTTGGGGACATGTGTGACGCTTGTAAAAGAAAAATGCTGCTAATCAAAAACATCCAGGGACGTTGGGAAAATAATCGCATTTATAAGATTGATGGAACATATATTTCGACAACAGCCCTGAATTTGCATAGCGATCTCTATTCATACATTGACGGGTTACAATATGTTCAGAAGAGACCTGGAGAATTGCGAGTACTTATAATAAAAAACCAAACTTTCAATACTAATTATGAACAACTATTTCGTGACCATTTTCAAAAATCTTTTGGTTCAGATAATCAAGTGATGATTGATTACGTTGATAAGTTAATCATTAATCCCAATGGCAAATTTGAGTTATTGATTAGTAATAATAAAAAGATTAATTAGATAGTTTCAGAAATAATGGTCAAAACCAAGCAGGTCACTAAAAGGAATTACATATATAGTTTTCTTATTCTACTATTCTTAATTGTCTCTTATGCACTTACTTGTACTTTAAGTCCTGAGAAAGCAAATGTTTTGGCTGGAGAAGATAACTTAATCGAAACATTCTCAGCAGTATGTTATTTCTTTTCTGCATGTATTTTGTTTTATCTATTCTTCAGATCAAAATCATTTAAAAGAAAATACCTTTGGGGAACAGATAGGAACTATTTTTTTCTGTTTTTAGGCTTATTATTTTTTGTTAGTTTGGGGGAAGAAATTAGTTGGGGACAACGTATTTTTAATATAGAAACTCCAGAATGGTTGGGGGAAATAAACAAGCAGCAAGAAACCAACTTTCATAATCTCTATTTCCTCCAACCTGAAGTAGATGCAGAAAACCCTAAAAGTATGTTAGTACGGTGGTTTAATATTGATAGAGTCTACACACTTTTCTGGCTTTTTTATTGTGTTTTAATTCCCATCTTAAACAAATATTCCCCCAAAGCACAAAATATTTTAAGAAAAATCCATCTTCCTATTGTTCCAATCTGGATTGCCTACTTTTTTCTTCTCAATTTCATACTTCAAAATGTAATTGAAATAATCTATCTTCCAAATTATCCAACTGAACTCAGTGAGTTTTATGAAAACAATACAGCATTTCTTTTCTTAGTAGTTAGTATTACATTTTTAAGCATCGGGAATAGCAATTCTAAAACTCTTGTTGAATAAATTGGAATATGGCTTTAATGGTGACTGATTGTAAAGGTTTCTTAATTAACATAGATTTGATTATTATATATGAAACAACTAATTCAAAACTTTAAGACTGGTGAACTGTATGTTGATGAAGTTCCCTCACCTGGACTATTCGAAGGTATGGTCATGGTTGAAAACAGTTTCTCTCTTATAAGTGCAGGCACAGAGAAAGGAACGGTGAAGGTAGCTCAGGCAAGCCTGTTAGGAAAAGCAAAGCAGCGACCTGATCTTGTAGCTCAGGTGATGCAAAACCTTAAAAAGGAAGGACTGGCAGCAACAATTACCAAGGTTAAGACTAAGCTTGACTCTTTGAAGGCCTTGGGATATAGTACAACTGGAATAGTAGTTGCTTCGATGGATAGAGGCGGGGTCTTTAAACCTGGCGACCGTGTAGCATGCGCTGGACAGGATTATGCATCTCATGCGGAGATAGTGGCGGTACCCGAAAATCTGGTTGTCAAGATTCCGGAAAATGTTTCATTGGAAGAAGCTGCTTTCACAACCTTGGGTGCAATAGCCTTGCAGGGAGTACGCCAGGCTGACCCTAAATTAGGAGAGAAGATTTGTGTTATAGGATTAGGGTTACTTGGTCAGATTACATCTCAGATACTCAAGGCCAACGGATGTGAGGTTTTTGGCATAGATATAAACGATGCTCTGGTGAATTTGGCAAGGACAATGTCAGCGCATTCCGCTTTAAACCGCAAAGATCAAAACCTTTTAGAGGCATGTGAGAATTTTACGAATGGGCATGGTTTTGATTCTGTTATTATAACTGCAGCAGCTTCAACAAATGATCCAATCGAGCTATCCGCTGAAATACTCAGAAAGAAGGGGAAAGTTATTATTGTAGGAGCAGTTAAAATGGACATACCCAGAGATCCTCATTTTTACAGGAAAGAGCTTGAGTTAAAAATGTCATGCTCATATGGGCCTGGTAGGTATGACGTTAGTTATGAGGAGCATGGCCGGGATTATCCTTATGCTTTTGTCAGGTGGACCGAGCAACGTAATATGGAATCTTTCCTGATGTTACTCTCCAATGCCACAATTGATATTAAACCGCTGATTACTCATATATTCGATATCGCTGAAGCGGGAAAAGCATATGACCTGGTTCTTGGCAAAGTACAAGAACATTATATTGGAATTCTTTTGAGGTATCATACAGATAAGATTAAGAATGTAACTGTTCAAAGAGCTAATCCTGCGCCGGTCAAATCAGTAAACGTTGGCTTCATAGGTGCTGGAAGTTTTGCTCAGAGCTATTTGATCCCATCGGTAAAATCCTGGGGTGCCTCACTTGATGGCGTTGTTACTGAAAATGGGATGTCTTCAAAAAACGTTTTTGATAAATTCAATTTCAACTTTTGTTCATCTGATGTTGAGGAGATTTTTACTAAGGGAAATATCAATACTGTTTTCATAGCAACCCCTCATAATTTGCATGCTGAACTTGTAATCAAGGGATTAAGAGCAAACAAGAATGTTTATGTTGAAAAACCACTGGCAATTAACGAATCAGAACTTAATGAAATTATTCAGGCAAGATCAGAAAGCAAAACACTTCTTATGGTTGGCTTCAATCGGCGCTTTGCCCATGTAAGTAAGGCCATAAAAGAAGGATTTAGAAATACGGGTGAGCCAATGGTAATACACATCCGCATTAATGCCGGATTTATCCCTAAGGAACATTGGACACAACAGGCCGAGATTGGCGCTGGGCGAATCATAGGAGAAGTGTGTCATTTTATTGATCTCATGCAGTTTTTCTCGGATAGCGAGCCCGTTAAAGTATTCGCAGAGTCCATAAGTAGTTCAAATGTTAAAATTACTCCTGAAGATAATGTAGCTGTGGTTGTTAAATTTGCCGATGGTTCATTGGGGAATCTTACCTACCATGCTAATGGTGATAAATCAGTGCCAAAAGAGAGGATTGAGGTCTCATGTGCGGGTAGAATTGGAATTATCAATGATTTCAGGGATGGAATATTTTACGGAAATGGGAAGTCAAGTAAGATAAAGTCTACAGGCAAGGGACACAAGGAAGAGGTGGAATTGTTTCTGCATGCAATAAAAAATGGAGAAGATTCCCCTATAACTTTTAGGTCAGTCTGTCTTAGCACTTTGACAACATTTAAGATTCTGGATAGCCTTAGATCAGGTTTGCCACAAAATATAACCATTGATGTATAATAAAACGGAGTCCTCATTTAACAGACTTAAGAGTTGGTGCGAAAAAGAAGGCTTTAAAGGATATGACCCTTACGACGGATTGAATAGCAAATTTTTCAGAACACTGCCATTTTTATCTGAGAATAGGGTTTCGAGACTTGCGTGGATTCAGTTATTCAAACGTTCACCAATCAATTTGCGGCCATTATTGGGGGTAAACAAGGATTATAACCCTAAAGGCCTTGGTCTATTCCTTTCAGGATATTGTACATTAAATAAACTGCATCACTGTCAAAAGGAGACGGACATTCAAGCCTTTCTGATTAATAAACTTATTTCACTCATCAGCAATGGTTATTCCGGTGCTTGCTGGGGATATAATTTCGATTGGCAGGCAAAAGCATTCTTCCAACCCATGTATACTCCAACCGTGGTGGCAACGTCATTTATCAGCAATGCGTTACTTGATGTTTATGAAGTCAACGGGGATAAATCATACCTTGATATTGCAAGAAGTTCCTGTGATTTTATTTTAAAGGATTTAAATCGAACCTATGACGAGAAGGGGAATTTTTCTTTCTCATATTCACCGCTTGACAGTTCAGTAGTTTATAATGCCACACTTTTAGGAAGTCGCTTGTTGGCACGAGTCTACTCCTTTACTGGAGAGGAGAATCTTATCATAGAAGCTAAGAAGTCAGTTGCCTACTGCTGCGATCGACAGTATTCAAATGGATCCTGGAGTTACGGTAAGGCAAAGTTTCATCAGTGGATAGATAGTTTTCACACAGGATATAATCTTGAAGCAATCAATGATTATATGATGTTTTCCAATGACGCAAGTTTCGAGCAGAACCTGAATAAAGGATTCGAGTTTTATATTGCAACATTTTTTACTGAAGAAGGTATCTCAAAATATTACTCAAATTCTGTTTATCCAATAGACATTCATTCAATAGCTCAACTCGTGTCCACTTTGTCAGGACTGGGAAAGTTCCATGAATATATAGAACTGATTAATAAAGTTTTGGCGTGGACTATCGATAACATGCAATCGGAGAAAGGTTATTTCTTTTATCAACATAAACGATTTTTTAACTCGAGGATTCCGTATATGCGGTGGGCGCAGGCTTGGATGTTTTATGCATTCAGCCTTTATTTTCAAGAGCTTAGAAGAAGGACGGTTGATATAAATCACTGAAAATTGCAAGATAGAATTAGCATAGAAGCGAGAATCTTCCTCTCAGAATATGGGCTTAGAGATGGGATTGTGGATGAGCGCGCTGTATTGCTTTTAAATACATTTGGCAGGCAGGAAAATTACACGCTATGAAAGTTTTCTTTTTAGGAATCCCGGTAGACGCTTTGACCATGAGTGAGACATTAGAAAAGGTTGATGCGGCCATAAGAAATCACCATCATATTAACCATGTTGTCATAAATGCCGGCAAGGTTGTCATGATGAAAAAAGACCGACAGCTTTTCAATAGTGTTGTTTCTTGTGATATAATAAATGCTGATGGCCAAAGTATTGTTTGGGCAGCACGCTTTCTGGGAAAGAAAATACCCGAAAGAGTAGCTGGTGCAGATCTCATGGAGGAAATTATGAAGCTGGCAAATGAAAAAAGGTATAAGTGCTTTTTCTTCGGCGCAAAAGAAGAGGTGGTAAAAAAAGTAGCAGATCTGTACGCTAACCTGTACGGAAACGATATAATTGCAGGTTATAGAAACGGCTACTTTACAAACGATGAGGAATTGGATATAGCTAAACAAATTGCCGAAAATGGTACTCAGGTTCTGTTTGTGGCTATCACCTCACCCAAAAAAGAGAACTTCCTGTATGAGTATAGAGATATCCTGAGAAATGTAAACTTTACTATGGGGGTTGGTGGCACATTTGATGTTATTGCCGGGGTTACGAAGAGAGCTCCTCGGTGGATGCAAAACAATGGGCTCGAATGGTTCTATCGTTTCTTACAGGAGCCAAAACGAATGTGGAAAAGATATCTCTTTGGGAATGCTGAGTTCATACACCTGGTTTTAAAAGAAAAATTCCATTTAAAATAATATAATTAAGGAAACATCTGCAGTATGGAGTTTGCGAGGCAAAAAGTTTTCATTATTTCAAGTGGCCAGATAGTAAAAGGAAAGAGTGCTGGTTCGCAACGTGTATTGAACCTGGCGAGGTCCTTGGCGTCGGGAGGAGTCTTAGTGTACCTCGTCTCCTATTTAAATGTCCGTACATCTTCAATAAGTACCATTGAACTGGATCATAATATTTTCTATTTGAAGGATATTGACAGAAAAAGGCAGAACAAACATCCCAATATCACCAGATTTCTTGCATCAGTGAATAACTTTTTGGGGCCAGAGAGAGCTGGAGTTACCATCTATTTGTATCCTACTGTTTTTACTCAAAAGGATTGGATCTATCTGATCTATTTTAAATTTTTTAAAAGGTATCCGTTCTATTGTGACATCAATGAACTTAGGGTAGCAAGCGCTTTGCTACCTGCCTTGGAAAAAGGTCTCTTCCACAGGGTGAAGTCGAAAATCAAGGCGTCATTAAAATGGATTCCTTTTAAATTAAGTGAGTTGCAGTCTGTATTCTGTGACGGCATTGTTGTCATATCCACTAATTTGGAAGAATATTTTTCCCGGTATAATACAAGGATTTTGAGGATTCCAATATTGTGTGATGGGCAAGGCAATATGAACGGGGACAACTTCCCCAAATACGCTGATAATATTTTCAAAATCTGTTTTGCAGGATACATTAAATGTGCAAAGGAAGGATTCGATATCTTATTTGAGGCTCTCGCAAAGGTTAACGTATGCAGGCAGGTTGAATTATATCTTTATGGAATACTACCGGATGAAGAAAAATTGACTCTGGAATCTTTAGTCGAACGTTTCAGTCTTGAAAGGAAAATATTTTACATGGGGAATGTCGATCCTGATGACCTGCAGGCTGAGTTCACACAATATCACCTGCTGATTCTGCCTCGCTCTCATACCAGGCAGGCAGTGTTTGGCTTCTCAACCAAACTTGCAGAGTACTTATTGTCCGGTGTGCCTGTTCTGATAACTGATGTCAGCGATAATGGCCTGTTCATAAAGGACGGGTACAATGGATTTATTATTCCTCCCGGATCAAGCTTATTAATGGCAGATAAGATAATGGATGTTATTGATAATTATAATCTTAATGCCAGTAAGATTGCTGAAAATGCTCGAGTTACGGCGAGAGAGAATTTTGATTTCAGATTATTTACAGATCGATTTATTGATTTTTTGTTTAGTCGTTGAATAATAATTGTTAGTGGCAACGGGAAGGATCATCAGACTTGAAAATATTCTTTGTAATCGATACGTTGGGAGCTGGAGGTAAAGAGCGAAGGCTTACGGAGCTGCTCAAGGCCCTTGTCGGAAAGCAGGAGCTTAAGAGCGAGCTTGTTGTAATGAGTGAAGATATTCATTATAACGAAATTTATGATCTTGGCATCCCTGTTCACAAGGTTTTAAGAAAAACCGTAAATGATCCAAGGGTTTTCAGGGAGCTCTATGTCTTAATTAAAGCCTATAACCCTGATATTGTTCACTGTTGGGAAAGTATGACCGCTATGTATTTGGCGCCAGTCACAAAAATTTTGAACTGTATTCTGATAAACGGTATGGTCACTAATGCACCGGTTAGACAAAACATCTTTAATAAGCACTGGCTTCGTGCAAGACTTACTTTCCCCTTTTCAGAGGTGGTCGTAAGTAATTCGAAGGCTGGTCTGGCCGCATATAGGGTACCATCTGATAAAGGAGTAGTTATTTACAACGGATTCAATTATGACAGAATAAAAAACATTAGCGATACGGAGATTGTAAGACGTGACTTAAATATTTCGACAAGGCATATTGTGGGAATGGTTGCCTCATTCACCCAAAACAAGGATTATGCGACATATTATAATGCAGCACAGAGCTTGTTGGAAAAGAGAAGCGATGTCACTTTTCTGGCAATTGGAACCGGAACTGATTCTGAGGAATCTTACAGCATGGTTGAGCCTGGAAACCGCGGCCATTTCAGATTTCTCGGAAGAAAATCAGGTATTGAATCATATATAAATGCTATGGACATTGGTGTTTTATCAACGTTCACAGAGGGGATATCAAATGCAATACTCGAATATATGGCTTTTGGCAAACCAGTCGTTGCTACCGATGGTGGGGGAACTTCAGAAATAGTAATTGACGGGGTAAGCGGCTTCCTCATCAGACCTTCAGATCCGTCAATGATGGCAGACAGAATACTCGTCTTACTAAATGATATTGATTTGCGAAGAAGTATGGGCCAAGCAGGAGCAAAACGAATTAAAGAGTCATTTACAATTGAAAAAATGGTAAATGAGTATATTAAACTCTATATGAAAGTTTTGGAAAGATCTAATTAGACTCCAAAAGTGATCCGGGAAGCAAGAATATTGTTCATCGACTTTACCAATTATGAGGACTATCCGATTGGAGGATATCTGTCCTTTGCTAAGAATATGATAGATGCCTTCGGATCACAATTAGCTTTGGTGGGCATTTCGACAAATCCGGATGAGCCAGTAGGTCAGTGGTTTAAAAAAAATATTGGAGGCATTGAATTTGACTTCTTCGCTCTGGCAAGGTATAAGAAGTCAAAAACCAAACACATCATTCCGGACAGGCTGGCGACTTATTTTCTTATTAAGCTATATAATAGGAGGATAAACCAGATTGAAATAAAAAACGTCTTTATACAAAGACAGGAGATACTATTAGCCTTGAGAACCTTGTCAAATAGCATCTGTTTCAGTTTTGCCGGTATGGAAAACCCTCTTTCCATTTCAAAATACTGGTATGGCAAGCTTTTAGCAAGGTATTTCGAAAGGTATTTTTTTAAAGAGCTGAGCATTGCCAAAGTAATACTGGCGAGAGGTGATGATGCATCGATTGATGGTCTTATTAGAAGAAGTGGTGGAACTATTTCACCCGGCACTGTCATTAAATTCCCTACCCGTATTAATACAGAAATCTTCAGACCATTAAGTAAGGAGGAGGCAAGGTTAGGTCTTTCTTTGCCCTTAACTCATGTTATTGTTGTCACAACGGGCAGACTAGCGGAATTCAAGGGATGGAGATTCATGATTGATTGTTTTACTGATTTATGTGCCACATTACCAGATTCGAGGCTTTATTTTATTGGCGAAGGTGAGGCTTTTAATGAAATAAAAGCCTATATTTCTGAGTGCAATATGGAGCGATACGTGATCCTGGGCGGGAAAAAAAGTCAACAGGAGGTTGCGTTGTACTTAAATGCTGCTGATTTGTTTATTATGGGCTCGATGAAAGAAGGATGGTCAACTTCATTAATGGAAGCAATCGCGTGCGGAGTGCCTTCATGTGTAACTGATTTCAGCTCTGCTGCCGACATCGTGATTGATGGAGTAAACGGATATGTTGTCTCTGCAGGTGATAGAACACGATTTGTGGAATATATGCTGAAATCACTGAAGTTATTTAGACCGGTCAGGAATGACCATGTAGTAAGATATTCAACGAGAAACCTCAAAACAGATATTTTAAAATATTGGAACTTGTCATGAGTAGTCTGTTTCGAAAAATAAGGCACTTCTATCTGATAAAGATTAAATGGCGGAATTATTCATTTGGCAGTAATGCTTATATAGGAAGGTCTGTATACATGTGGTCCAAGCATACGATTTCTGCGGGTGATAATTTTTACATTGGGAAGTATTCACAAATTGAATGCGATGCTAAAATTGGCAACAACGTAATGATTGCAAATTATGTTGCATTTATAGGGCGTCATGATCATGACTTTCGGTCTGTGGGTGTGCCTGTCCGGCTTTCAGCCCGAATCCGAGATGATGACTATGCAGGAGAAGGCCTGTTAGAAAAGGTTACTATTGAAGATGATGTTTGGGTTGGGCATGGATCAATTATTCTCTCAGGGGTAAAAATTGGGCAGGGAAGCATCATTGGGGCCGGATCTGTAGTCACGAAGGATGTGGAGCCGTTTTCGATTTGTGCGGGGAATCCCGCAAGGATCATAAAAAAAAGATTCGCAAATGACGATGAAAGAGACGAGCATCTGCGATTATATAATATTAAGTACAAAAAATAAATAGCTTAAGACCAGAGCCGGAAGAAAGAGAATACGTTTTGGCAAATAGGCAATATCAGACATGAATCAGATCAACGCATTCAATATAAAAGTACATTCTGCCACCTTATCTGAGTTTGTTTCTTTCATTAAGCAGAGTTTGGAACAAAAGAAGCATCTTACTCAGTTCGGTGTAAACTCAGCCACTGTTAATGAGGCTTGTGAAAATGAGGAGTTCCGCACTGTTATTAATAGCGCAGATCTTCTAAATGTCGATGGGATGTCTGTAGTGTGGGCTTTACGTTTTCTGGGTTACAAAGTTCCGGAACGTGTAGCAACTCCTGATCTTGCTGAGGGAGTATTAGAGATGGCCGCCAAACAGAATTATAGTGTTTTTCTTTTCGGGGCTACAGATTCAGTTCTCGGTTTGTGCAGGGAAAACCTCAGTAGGAAATTTCCAGGCCTGAGGATCGCCGGGTGGAGGAATGGTTATTATCAGCCTTACGAGGAAGGCATGATCATTGAACAGATAAATAAATCGGGTGCTGATATACTGCTGATTGGGATCTCTTCACCACAAAAGGAGCTTTTATATGCCAGACACCGTGACAGACTTGACGTTTACTATGTTCTCGGAGTGGGGGGTTATTTCGATATCTTGTCAGGAAGGACAAAACGTGCTCCTAAACGGATACAGAACATGGGACTGGAGTGGGTGTTCAGACTTATCCAGGAACCACGTAGGATGTGGAGACGCTATCTTATTGGAAACAATAAATTCCTTTGGACAATGCTGAGGGAAAAATACAGGAATAAAAAGTAGCACGTATATACTAAAGATGATAATAGACCATATCTGTTATGCAGTAAAGAATCTCAAAGAGGGAATTGAATACTGGGTGAGGGTATTTGGCTACAACCAAATTACTGCTGTTGTAGAAAATTCTCTGCAAAAAGTAAGGGTTGTATTTCTTAAAAAACAAGGAAGCCTGATGATCAAACTTATAGAACCCGCTGAGGGGAATAAGGCGCTAGTCTCTTTTGTCAATAGGGGCGGGGGTTTCCATCATGTCTGTTTCAGATGCGAAAACATTACTGCGACTATGGCAGATCTCACTGCAAAAGGATTGCTTACCTTGGTTCCGCCACAACCAGGAGAAGCTTTCAATAGCCACGATATTGCATTCATGATGGGCAAATATGGTATGAACATCGAATTAATTGACACTGATGAAAAAGCAGCTTTGATTTGTTCTGAGAATCAGAGTGCATAAACTGTTATAAAACAGCAAACCTGAAAGGGCGATCAATAATGGTCGCCCTTTCAAGTAATGTTAAAGTGCTTTTTAATAATCCTGGCCTTTTCCTTGGTGGGTAAATTCCTTATTTCAAAAAAGTTTGGATTTTGAAGGTAAAGCAGTTTCTGCATGCTCATTGAAAGAACAACTTTTGCCGGATTGCCAATAATTACAGAATTATCAGGGAATTGGCCTCTCACGGTGCTACCAGCTCCTATGATACAGTTTTCTCCAACAATCGTATTCGGCAATATGGTGCAGTTGTTCCCAATGAAAACATTGTTCCCGATTTTTATTGCTCCAAAAACATCTGCATTTTTCATTTCGTCTCTGAAGCACCAAATGGCTCCATCATGGGTTATAAATTCAGAACCGGCGGCAATTGCCACGTGATCCCCAACCTCGATAAGATAAGGCTCGGTTGAAAAACTGACATTATTGATGAGGCAGTCCTCTCCTATTTTCATACCCTGCCTGCGCCAGTATTTTATTCTTATACTGTTGCCGGCTTTAGCTATAAAGGCTAAAATAAGCCGCTGAAAGATATGCCTTAGATACATCTGTTTAAGTGCGATATATGCAGTATCAGTTAGTCAATTTTTGATTCAACCACGTCAATGATAAACTGCCCTAAAAGAGGAGCCACACGTCCGGAGAATTCTACATTAGGGTGCGAATTGTCAGGGCTGACGGCATTCTTCTCTGCAAGGTAAAGGCCCCCTTCGGTCTCGTATGAATAAAAGTCCCAGACAAAAATGTTATCACCTTTTGCATCCCACTCATTTACTATCCAGTCACGGAACTCCCGGGTACGTCTGGCTTCATCTTCACTCATCAGCTTTTGCGTGTTGACTGCCGGTGTCCATACAATAAACCTGTTTCCGGGGAATTGGTGCATTTTGTCTTTAAGAACCTCATACTGCAGCTTGTAATTTCCGAGGCTTCTTATGTCCGAATCAATATCCGGTGTTCCTGAGTCAGGCTGTATCCGGCTTACTGGAAAGCAGTGCTTAAAAACGATCAGGTCATATTCCCTGGTGAGAATCTCCAGAGTGGCTTCCTCCATATACTGTCCATCCCCTGCATTTTTTACCCATATATTATAATAGTCAAACGGATAGTTTTTCCAGCCGTAGGGCTCCTTCTTCGGGTAAAACCGGTCAGAAATCAGGTAGCTTGTGTTGTGCTTTCTGTTATATTGGGCAACATATTTTTGAACGTCTCCTTTACCGGTAAGCTTATATAGGTACCTGTTCGTCTTTCCGGTCCATATCGAGTATCCGGTACTATGATGCAGAAAAATAACCTTTTTCATAGTTTCTTTTTTCTCACCGCAAGCAGTCAGCAAGACGACTGACATTATTAACAACAGTTGTTTCATCTCTCTGTTTTCAAAGATAAACAATTTGCCGGTCAGTTTCAGGGAGCGGAGTTGAGCAATCCTAGAATCATGACCACATAAAAATCAATGAGGCTATCCTGTTAAGATAGCCTCATTGATTAAACAAATTCGTGTCCTATTAGTTCTTTACGCACCTGACATATTTGCCTGCACGCTTAAAGGTTCCGTTTCTGAATACCTTATCATTGTCTCCGTCAAGTCTCCTGTAAACGCCTATGTCAACATTGGTTGCTGTGGCTGTCCAAAAGTATGTTATAAGACCTATGCCCTCTGAAACCCCTGTCAGATATGACCTGTAACCGGCAGGAAGAGCCGTAAATCCACTTGTGTTGGTGCCATTTTGTCCGGTACTCCAGCCGGTTGTACTCTTCATCTCCTTACCCTGATCTGTGCCGCGCCAATCTGTTCCGCTGGCTTCTGCCTGAGTCATTCCGAGACTGACCTCCATAGTGCTGAATTCTGCATCAGTTGGTACGTGCCATCCCGTGGGACACAGTTTAGCAGTTTCAACGGCATACCAGTTATATATTGCACCGTACAAAGGTTTGTAGGTGGTTTCATTATTCTGTGCCCAGCAGTAGGCAGCAGTTGTGAGTGCTATCCAGTCAGCATTTGCGGTAACAATGGGAATTGCTGAATCATCATTGTATTTAGTAGTCTTCAGGTTTTCAGCCATCCATACCTGGGTACCTATTGCAACTGTTTTGTATATGTTGCCCTCGATGTCAGTCACCGGAGTGATAAATTGTAACTGCTGACCGTAAGTTGTACCTGAACTGTTAGTCGCATAGGCACGATAGAAATACGTTACCCCGGAACTTAACCCTGTCAGAGTACTTGTATAAATACCGGTAGTTGTGCCGTTAGTCGTTTTATTGTCTGCTATCGTCGGGTTCTGTGAGGTGCTCCAGCATACTCCCCTGGCAGTAATTACACCGCCTCCTGCATCAGTGACATTGCCTCCTGATTCTGCTGATGTAGAGGTAACGGATGCAACTGCAGTTGTGGTTACTACAGCGCCTGTGATCTGATTTGTGGTGAATGTCACTTCGTTACCGTATCCTGTTCCCACACTGTTTGTTGCATAGGCACGAACATAATAGGGAGTGCCCTCGGCAAGACCAACAAGATTGCTCGAAAAATTACCTGATCCGATTCCGTCCATGGTTTTTGGATCGGTAATGGTCGGGCTTTGTGAAGTACTCCAGCAAACGCCCTTTTCCAAAATCTCTTCACCTCCGTCAGATGTAATAGTACCACCGGATACGGCAGAATTAAGGGTGATACCGGTAACACCTGCTGTTGTCAGGGTTGGCTCTGTAGCCTTTTTACAGCTCTGAAACGATACTGCGACTGTGATCAGGCTGATTAAAATTACTAAACTTAAACCTCTTTTCATGATGTCATTTATAATTGATTAATAGCTAATTAAGTTATTATAGCAGTTGTATTATGTCAGTTTAATTATACGGCCCATTTGCCAAAAAGTTTCGTGGCACTAATCCTTGACGCATCTTATGTATTTACCCCCCTCTTTGGATGTGGCTGATCTGAACACTGCCGATTCAGGACCATCCAGGCGTCTGTACCATCCGTATTCAGTGCTGTTTTCGGAACTCCACCAGTATGTTAGCATCCCGATTCCGTTAAAGGCCCCTGTCTTTGCCCAGCGGTAACCGCCCGGAAGACCCGAGAAACCACTTGTATTTGTTCCGTTCTCCCCGTCAGCCCATCCTGTTGTGCTCTTCATTTTCGCTCCCTGGTCGGTGCCTCTCCAATCTGTAAGGTTGGCCTGGGCCGAAGTCATGCCGAGTGATTGTTCCAGTACCTTGAACTCATCATCTGTGGGCACATGCCAGCCACTTGGACAGAGTTTCCCGGTGCTGACCGTATACCAGTTGTATAATGCCCCGTAAACATTCTTATACTGAATTTCATTTCGAAGCCAGCAATAGGCTGGGGTTGAGAGAACTATCCACTCTGCATCACCCTCGATATTGGCGATCTGGCTGTTATCCCTGAGCCTGGTTGTCTTAAGGTTTTCAGCCATCCAGACCTGTGTGCCGATATTAACTATTGCGTAAAGATTTCCTTCAATATCTGCCAGTTTTGTGGTTAAAATTAACTGTTGGCCATATATGGTCCAGGCACTATTCTTTACATATGCCCGCACATAATATTTTGTAGCCGGCAGGAGGTTGGTCATTGTTGCGACAAACACTTCGGAACCAGTGTAGGTGGTTGTGAAAGAATCACCAAGATCAGGATCGGGAGAAGTGCTCCAGCATACTCCCCTTCCTGTAATATCTGCTCCTCCGTTATAAATAATGGTTCCTCCGCATATTGCAGAGGTTGCAGTTATACCAGAAACCGGCCGGGTTGTCACCTGCGGTGCCGCAATTCCGGTGGTGAATGTCACTTCGTTCCCGTAGGCTGTACCAACACTGTTCTGAGCGAATGCCCTGATAAAGTAAAGGGTATTGGGCTCCAGCTGGGTAATCGAGGAGGTAAACTCCCCGGGACCGGTACCCGAGGCGATGAAATCATCCTGCATCGTTGGGTTGGTGGAGATTCCCCAGCAGAAACCCCTGGTTGTGACCTCTGCTCCGCCGTCGTCAGTGATCTCTCCGCTTATTTTTGCAGAGTTGATTGTTATATCAGTTACTGTGCCGGTATTGAGGACAGGGATAGTTGGGTCTTTTATACAGCTGTTGAAGAACAGTGTCCCGGCCAGAAAAGAGCCAAAAAGAAATAAACCCGGTAATTTTCGGTTTTCAGCCATTATTTAATATTTTATGCAAAATGCACATGTTACCTAACGTATACCTAATCTATTAAGTATTCAAAAGAAGGCAAATCTTCTTACAGACAGTTTGGCGGGTGGGCAATACAAATTAAGACCACATTTCAGAGATTACCAAAACAATTTTGACTAATCTGCTTAAACGGTGGTTGAATCAGGGATATTTTGGAGTGGCAAAAAAAAGCCCCGGTAAGGGCTGCGCTGGCGGGTTCAGTTTAGTTTTTTATAAACTTTCTGGTTGTGAGAATTCCGTCGCGACTGGTAATAATCAAGATATAGTTACCTGATAGTGAGTTGGTAATATCAATTTGCCTGGTGGCCTCACCGGGAGATACAACGTCTTTGTAAACGGTTTTCCCAGTTAGACTTACTATTGCCAGAGTGGATTCCTCATTATACTCTGCTATCGCATTCATGTCAACGGTAAAATGACCGTTGTTTGGATTTGGATAAAGATTAATAAGGTCAGGGTACTCTCTCTTTAGGATCACGGATATCTTTACAGGTGCCGAGGTTGCAGTTGCACTGTGATTGTCCGATGCTTTTGCAGTAATTTCGAATGTTACGGGCTCCTGGCATTCAAAGCTGAAGGACCAGGGATGGGCTAAGCTTTCGCCTATTTTCTCCTGGCCATTAAAATATTCCACCTTTATTATTGACCCGTCACTGTCAGTTGCGTGAGCTGTAAGCGTAATAGTTGCAGGAGCCACAATGGTATCACTATCCTTGTGTGAAGATATAGCCACAGAAGGAAGCTGGTTGACAGCAGGTGCAGCTTTCTCAACTACAACATTCACTTCAGCTGATACTTTTCTGGAGTTGGAATTGTCGGTAGCAGCTGCGGTAAGGGAATAGGTTCCTGCCTGCACCTCTTTCCACGTGAATGACCACGGAGCCGAGGTCTTCTCTCCCAGCTTTACAGTACCATTATAAAATTCAACTTTACTGACCGTTCCGTCAGGGTCTGAAGCGGTGGCATCAATAGTAACAGTGGCCGGTGCAATAAAGGCAACACCTTTTGTTGGAGAGGAGATTGTCACGGAAGGGGGCTGGTTAACAGGAGCACTTCTGTTATTTACAACCGGCTGTGCGGCAAATGACACAGCCTGTCCTCCTGCTGTTGTCTGTAAAGGATTGGCAGATGGTTTGGTGTAAGCTACCGTAATCGCATCTCCATAGGCAATAGGACTTGCAAGGGTAAGAAGGACCTTTGTGCCTGAAACAGCCACTGAACTGACTGCCCTGGATGAGGAATTGACACTGACCGCAAAGGAGGATGAGGCGGGAACGACATTTGCCAGGGAAAGGTTATAGGTCATCTCGAGTCTTGCAGGTTCAGCTTCATTGATGACCGAGCTTACATATACCGGGAGCACTGCGGCAGCAACGTTGTTTGTCACACTCCTGGCAGTAAACGAATCCGCCTGCCCGCCGGAGGCAGTTTGCAAAGGATTAGTTGATGGTTTGGTGTAAGCAACGGTAACGGCGTCACCATTTGCAACAGGACTTGCAAGGGTAAGCAGTACTTTTGTGCCTGAAACAGCCACTGAACTGACAGCCCTGGATGAGGAATTGACCATGACCGCAAAGGCTGATGAAGAAGGTACGATATTTGCCAGGGTAAGGTTATAGGTAATCTCGAGCCCTGCTGGGGTAGTAGCATTTATGACCGAACTGCTATATACAGGAACAGGCGCCGGTTGCGTTACAACTTCCTTGTAAATCATTGCACCCACCTGCCACTTTCCGTTTTGCGCTGCTGTTTCCGGGTCGGTTGTTCCCCACTTTGCAGTAACAGCCAG
>DNOQ01000418.1 GCA_003501665.1 Bacteroidales bacterium
TCGGCACCATCTGAGCTATCTCGCCGTGCCCACCGTAGTTTTAACGAAGGTGGGCCCTTTGTCCTCCGTAGCTTTCTTTGCCCTCCGAATCTTCAGCGAAGGAGGATTTTTCATTTTTGCAGTTCTCATCCTCATTTGCTCCGGTATTGAAGTATTTTTGCGGCTGCAAATATAAAGAGTCTGATGGTAAATAACAATAACAATCTTTTGATATTATTATATTTTTTCTATATTGCAGAACAGTTAGCATAATACTTGAAATGAGATCAAAATACGAACTTGAATATACTCTTAACTGCTCACCTAAAGTCCTCTTTTCACGCCTGAGCACACCTGAAGGTCTCTGCGAATGGTTCGCGGATAACGTTATTGTAGAAGGAGATGTATTCACGTTCCACTGGAGTAAATCCGAATCAAAAGCCAGACTTATAACACTCAGGGAGAATAAACTGGTAAGATTCGAATGGCTCGATTCCGAAGAACCTTCCACAAACTACTTCGAATTCAGAATCAATATAGAAGAACTCTCCGGCAGCCTTGCCCTGATTATAAGCGACTTCGCCGAGGCTGAAGAAAAAGAAGACGCCATCTTTCTCTGGGATTCACAAATATCCGATCTGAAAAGGCTGCTGGGAATGTAATATTAATGGCGCAGAGGCGAAATGACACAATGGCTCAAGGGTATAATGTCGCAAGGGTATAATGTCGTACGTAAATTCACTCTTTACCAATCGGTAATAACAGAATCCTTGTCACTGTGAAGTCATTGCATGTCCTGCAAAAGGGGGACGAAGCAATAATTACTATAATTGCAAAACCAACTAAAATCGGTAACTTTGCATCCTGAAATTTATTTCCGGTGAAAAAGGTCGACAAATTTGTCCTGAAGTCATTTATAGGTCCCCTTGTACTCACTTTCTGCATTGTGCTTATAATCCTTCTGTTGCAGTTTTTATGGATGTATGTTGATGAACTGGCAGGTAAAGGTCTCAATTTTGAAATACTTGCAGAACTTCTCTTTCAGTTTGCTCTCTCATTCGTGCCAACCGCCCTGCCACTGGCAATCCTCCTGGCTGCCCTCATGACTTTCGGAAATATGGGTGAATTCAGTGAACTCTCAGCACTGAAATCATCAGGCATACCGCTTATGAGAATAATGAGACCCCTGATGGTACTTATCGGCATGCTGGTAATCGTCTCTTTCCTCTTTTCAAATTATATCCTGCCCTACTCAAACCGGCAGGCCAGAATGCTGCTTTATGATATAAGACGAAAACGACCGGATATAAACCTTCAGGCAGGATCATTCAATAATGATATTGACGGCTTCAGCATCAAAATAACTTCCAAGGACCCCGTGACAAACCGCCTCGACGGACTGATTATCTATGACCACCGCGATAAACGCGGTAACAGTTCAGTCACAACAGCCGACTCGGGCTATATGAGAATAACTCCCGACGAAACTGCAATGATAATGACCCTCTATAACGGAAGAAGCTATACCGAAATTGAAGAAAAAAATGTCGCCCCCGATCAGAGAAAATATCCGACCCGTAAAGATGAATTCGAGGAACAAACCGTGGTAATACCCCTTTCGGGATTTGACCTGGAACGAAGCAGCGATGACCTTTTCAGATCAACTTCATGGATGCTTAACTTATCACAATTGTCATTCTATGTGGATTCCCTGAATAATGAATATAAAACAAAATATAATTATCAATTTAAAGAGTTCAGGGATACCAGAGTCTTTACCGAAAAAAATATTCTTTATAACATCAACGGAAAGACAGAGAAACCGGGAAAAGATTCCCTGCTTTTCAAGCCAAATTCACTTTACGGTAAACTAAGGAACTATGATAAAAGGGTCGTTGTGGCAAAAGCTCTCACAAATGCCAAGGATGCCTCAAATTTCCTGTCAATGACAACAGAGAGCATGAAGATGCAGATAAGATTCGTAAAGAGATATGAGGTCGACTGGCATAAAAAGCTGGTTCTCCCCTTCGGCTGTCTTGTCTTCTTTTTCATAGGAGCACCACTCGGAGCAATAGTAAGGAAAGGCGGACTGGGAACACCCACAGTTATCTCTATATTGTTCTTTGTAATCTGGTATGTTATTTCAATGTCGGCTGAAAAGCTTGTTGAGGAAAATCTTATAAGCAGTTTTGCAGGAATGTGGGCGTCCTCATATATTCTGCTGCCTATAGGCATTTTTCTCACTTACAAAGCTTCGAATGATTCAATGATAATGAATGTTGATACCTACCTCCAATTCTTCAGGAAGATAATGGATTTCCTATTCAGGATAATTTTCCAGGGGAAAAGGCCAAAATCTGATATAATAAACAAAACTGATGAGCAACTTTAAGCTTAATACCATTGAAGAAGCAATTGAAGATATAAGAAAAGGAAAGCTTCTTATTGTCGTGGATGATGAAGATCGTGAAAATGAGGGTGATTTTATATGTGCTGCAGAACTTGTCACCCCCGAAATAGTGAATTTCATGGTAAAGCATGGAAGGGGGCTGATCTGTGTGGCCCTCCCGGAAGAGAGATGCGAGGAACTGGATCTTGACCTGATGGTCGGAAATAATACATCCCTTCACGAAACACAGTTTACCGTATCGGTTGACCTCATAAATGCCGAGACAACCACCGGTGTCTCCGCAAAAGACCGTTCGCTTACAATAAAATCACTTGTTGATCCCTCAACCGTACCATCAGATCTCGGACGACCCGGACATATTTTTCCGTTGAAGGCAAAGGCCAAAGGTGTCCTGAGAAGAGCAGGCCACACTGAAGCTGTTGTTGACCTTACCAGATTCGCCGGACTCAATCCGGGCGGAGCTTTAGTCGAAATAATGAATGACGACGGATCCATGGCAAGACTGCCCGATCTTATTAAACTCAGGAAGAAATTCGGCACAAAAATCATTACAATCCGCGACCTTATTACATACAAACTCGAAAGAGATACAATTATTGAGACAGGCGAAAGAGTTAAACTGCCGACCGACAGAGGTGAGTTTGATTTCATTTCGTTCCGCCAGACCAGCAACGGACTGGAACACGGCGCTCTCGTAAAAGGGATCTGGACTAAAGATGAACCGGTGCTTGTAAGGGTCCATTCATCTTGCTTTACGGGAGACATTTTCGGATCGATGCGATGCGATTGCGGGGCACAACTGCATAAAGCTATGGATATGGTCGAAAAAGAGGGCAAAGGTGTGGTGATATATCTCAGTCAGGAAGGAAGGGGAATAGGGCTTTTCAACAAGATCAAAGCATACAGGCTGCAGGACGAAGGAATGGACACCGTCCAGGCAAATCTCAAACTGGGATTCGGAGAAGATGAAAGGGACTATGGTGTGGGAGCAAGCATTATGAGAGCGCTTGGATTAGGGAAAATACGACTCATCTCCAATAATCCCGTTAAAAGAGCAGGACTTGAAGGATACGGGATTGAAATTGTGGAAACCATCCCGCTTATAATAGAATCAAATCCATTTAACGAGTTCTATCTTGAAACCAAAGCAAAAAAAATGGGACATAATCTAACCTGCTATAAACATGTAGTAAAAGATTAATCCTTCACTCAAAAAAAAGACAACCGGGGTCGTCATGAAAAATGTCAGGATAGTATTTATGGGAACGCCTGAATTTGCAGTAGCCACCTTAGGCTCCCTGCTTATGAATGGTCTTAATGTTGTTGCAGTTGTGACAGCTCCCGACAAACCAGCGGGAAGAGGAAGAAAACTGACAAAATCAGCCGTCAGTATCTTTGCCGAATACAGCTGTCTCCCGGTCCTCCAGCCCCGGAATTTAAAGGATCCGGAATTTATACAGACACTAAGAGATCTTAATGCCGACATTTTCATCGTTGTTGCATTCCGCATGTTGCCCGGGGAAATATGGAAAATACCTCCTTCAGGCACCATCAATCTTCATGCATCACTATTACCCCATTACCGGGGAGCTGCTCCGGTAAACCATGTAATAATCAACGGTGAATCATTTACAGGCGTAACAACTTTCCTGATCGACGATAAAATTGATACCGGTAATATACTGCTCAGAGAAGGAGTTCAGATATTCCCCTTTGAGAATGCCGGTGATCTGCACGACAGACTTATGAAACTTGGCGCCAGACTTGTAATAAGGACCCTTAAGGCAATCTATGAAGATCACATTATCCCGATGCCGCAATCGGCATTTCTAAGACCCGGTGAAGTACCCGAAACAGCACCCAAAATATTTCCTGAAAATTGTATTATTAACTGGCATAAAGAAACCCGGGCAATCCATAATCTGATAAGAGGCCTCTCCCCTTATCCCGGAGCAAGATCATTTTTAAATCAGGGTAACAGGAAATTTGTCTTTAAGATTTTTGAAAGCCGGCCCGAGAAGGAGGAACACCAACTAAATCCGGGATCAATTGTTTCCGACGGTAAAAATTATCTGAAAATTGCCTGTAACAACGGATTTATAAACATCATTACCCTGCAGCTGGAAGGACGGGATAAAATGAATATCACCGAATTCATGAGAGGATTTAATATATCAGATTATACCATTTCTGCTACTGGAACCTGAAACCTGGAGCCTGGAACCAACCTTCTCCGCCAGTTGGCGGATTCGGCTGGCAAAGCCTGGAACAGAGGTAACCTAATAGGCAGGTTTGATCCGCCTAAGCCATATAACCTGGTCTTCGGTTGCTTCTTCCTTATCATCCATCCTGTTATATTCGTACAGCTTTTTTAGTTTAACGCCATACTTCTGGGATATTGAATGCATGGTTTCACCTTCCCCGACAATATGCTTTTCTTTCCCTCTTTCAGCCCTGTCCCGCTTTGGTTGCAGATACAGAACCTGCCCTGCTGCCGGAATGTAATCATTCCCGATATCATTGAATCTCTGAAGTTCCCAACTGAAAACAATAAATTCCCGTTCGATAATATCAATCGTTTCTCCTTCTTTCACAATAACATAGCGCAAACGGTTATTCTCCATCACCCTCGGCGTATTGATCTGAACGGTAAAATTATCATTTATCACATTTACAGATTCAGTCTGCCCAACCTGAATCGGATCTGCCTGAACAGATACCGGATTTATTTTAACTGCAGCAGGTTCTGACGGAGCAGGAACCGAAGATTTAAATCCGGGTTTAGTTTTTGCAGTTGCATAAAGTCCGTCGAAATATTGCAGATTATGTTCCTCTATCTTCCTGATCAGCATATCAGCATAATCGGGATTGGTGGCATATCCGGCCTGTTTAAGCCCTCTGGCCCATCCTTTGTAATCGGTAACGGGGAGAGTGAATAAAAAACCATACCTTGGTCTGTTCCTCAGAAAATCGGAATGATCAATGAAGGAATCTTCAGGACGTGAATACTTCCTGAAACACTCGTTCTTCCGGTCATCATGATGCCTCACACCGGGCCCTTTCCAGTCTTCATGGCATTTTATGCCGAAATGATTATTTGCCGTACGGGCAAGTGTACTGCGGCCATAATTCGACTCTACCATCCCCTGCGCCAGAGTAATACTCGCAGGTACCCCTGACCGTATCATTTCACTGACAGCCAAATCTTTATAACGCTGAATATATTCCCGGGCACCTGCTTCACCGGCTGAAGGTGATATCACCGGCCTGTTAACCCTGCATGAAATAAGACTGGTCAGCAGAATCAAACAATAAATACAGTACGATCGATTATTCATTGACCTTCCGTTTGGGGTAAAAATAGTAAAAAGTGACTAAAGTGNNAGTGCCTGGAGTGCCTGAAGTTGACGGAGTTACTTAATATCATTCCCCGCTGATGATGAGCTGGAAGCCTGAACCGTGTATGTTCTTGATATTAAGACCGGGATCTTCGGATAATATTTTCCTTAGTTTTGTAATATAAACATCCATGCTCCTGGCTGTAAAATAATCATCGTTACCCCATATTTTTTTCAGAGCCATTTCTCTGCTTATCAAAGCATTGGGATTAACTGCCAGAAGTTCCAGAAGCTGTGCCTCCTTGGGAGAAAGTTTTTTCTCATCATCCCCAATGGTCAGCGTTCTCAGTTTGGAGTTGAATATGAATTTTCCAATCTCATAAATATCTTTTGTTCCGTTCTGAAAATCCCGCCTGGCAAGAATTGCCCTTAATTTTGCAAGAAGAATATCTGTGTCGAAAGGTTTTGTAATATAATCATCGCCACCAACTCCATAACCTTTCAGCACGTCCTCTTTCATCTTTTTTGCAGTCAGGAAGATGATGGGGACAAGGCTGTTAATCTGACGTATTTCATTTGCAATAGTAAATCCGTCAACATGGGGAAGCATCACATCCAGGATACAGATATCGAACATTCCCTTTCTGAAATGGTCAACAGCATATTTACCATCATCAACCCAGTCTACCTCAAAATCATTAATCTCGAGGTATGATTTCAGCACTGATCCGAAGCTCAGATCGTCCTCAACAAGAAATATTTTCACTGGCTTTGCAGTCATTTTTAATTCTCCCGGTTATAAGGTATAAAAACTTCAAACCGGCTTCCCCTTCCCGGTTCGCTATGAACGGTTATATTGCCCTTGTGGGCATTAACTATTGCCTGAGCATAATTAAGTCCGAGTCCGAATCCTTTAACATCATGAACATTACCGGATGGTTTCCTGTAGAACCTATCAAATATCCTGCTCTGCACGCTTTTTGACATGCCTATACCTTTATCTTCCACCGACAAAATGATACCTGCACCGTTATTCCTCGTAGAGAGTGAAATATCAGGTGCTTCGGGAGAATATTTGATCGCATTGTCAAGAAGATTATTTACAAGATTATACAGGTGCTCGCCATCACCACAGATGACCTGATCTTCTGCATCAAGAAACAGCCTGACTTTACCGTTTCGCTGCTGTACAATAATATCATTGGTTTCAACGGCACGTTCAATGACAGAATGAAGCGAAAGATCCTCAAAATTAAAGCTTATCTCTTTTTTGTCAAGTGATGAGATCTGAAGGATCGTTTCAACCTTTTTGTTCATCCTGTTGTTCTCCTTCTTGATCATACTGACAAAATGCCGGATCCTGGATTCATCATTTATGACCCTTGGGTTTGTAATGGTATCGGCGGCGAGTGATATTGTTGCGATCGGGGTTTTAAATTCATGAGTCATATTATTCAGGAAATCCGATTTCATTTCGGATATCTTCTTCTGCCTGATTATAAAAGAAAGGCTCATTGCAAATGTGGCAAGAATAATAAGCGAAAACAGCAGGGATGCAGAGAGCACCCATGCCATTGATCCGAGAACATAATTTGTCCGCTCGGGAAAAACCACCGAAAGGATCAGATCCTGTCTGATTAAATTGTCAGGAAAAAGTCTTACTTTATAATTGCTTCTAAGGAAATCGTTCTTACCCGATTTCCTGTATGTTCCTTCACCTACAACTCCATTCCTGATAACGGCAAATTCGAAAGGTGTCTGAATATTTCTGAAGAGAAGTGATCTTTTAAGTGCAAATTCTATTTCATTATTATCAAGTTCCATGGTTTTTTCCCAGGAATAGATCTCAGAGATCATCCTGTTGCTCAAATTCTGGAATTCGCTCTGCCGTTTTCTGACCCATTCTATGAACTCCCTTTGCTGAACATTAAGATCTCTATTAATGCCGGTGCCCTTCTGAATGTCATCAGCAGAAGCCATTCTCCCATCCGAAAAGGGTGAAGAAATTATCAGTGAACCTGTATCAGCTTTAAATACAGTGTCGTGTATTACGACAACAGGATCCTGACCGGGTGTTGTTGTAACTGACTGATTTGTTATTCTCACACTTAACCGGTCTCCATCCCGGGAAGAATAGCTTCCAATACTCAGATATTCCGAAATATTATCAGCACTATTATTTAACGATCCCGCGGAAGGGAACATGAAATTATTGAAGAAATCCATTTCCCTGGATGATTCAATGGAGTTTGCAGCATCATTAATACATGCTATTACCGCGGCATTGAAATTGTCATTCTGAGTTCCGACGGCATTCCTTATCCATACGGACTGAACCCATATGATACCGACAAGTGAAAGCAGCATCATAAATATCAGCCATATAAATTTATTCCGGTTCATTCGGCAAAATTAACTTATCCTTACAAAACCAGTATAACTTTTAACTTTTCATTAACGCTTATTAACCTGAATTTAACGTGGTTCCCCCGGTAATCCTGTAAATTTGGACAAATACTCCGTTCACGCTTTCATGTTCATATCTTAGAAAGCCTCTTTCTTTTATTCATAATTGAAAACCTTCCACAGATCGCCTTCAGGAAAGGGAGCGGTAATTACAATATTCTCTTTCTTTACCGGATGAACAAATTCCAGCTTTCGTGCCAGAAGGCTGATTCCTCCATTTTCATTTGACCTGCTGAACCCGTATTTAAGATCGCCTTTTACAGGAGAGCCGATAGCTGCCAGCTGTGCCCTGATCTGATGATGACGCCCAGAATGAAGTTCTATCTCCAACAGGTAAAAACGATCCGAACGGCCGGCAATACGATATGTCAGACTTGCCTTTTTTGATTCTTTAACTTCTTTATCAAATACCAGAGTTTTATTATGCTTCCCGTTCCTTTTGAGATAATGTGTTATTGTTGCCTCATTTTCAGGTGGCCGCTCTTTAACTATTGCAAGGTAGATTTTTTTTACAAGGGATGATCTGAACATTTCATTCATCCTCCTGAGGGATTTTGAGGTCCGTGCATAAAGAATAACTCCGCTTACAGGTCTGTCGAGCCTGTGAACGACACCAAGAAATACTTCTCCCGGCTTGTTATACTTTTCAGCCAGGTATTTTTTTACCCCGGCATCCAGGGATATATCACCCGATTTGTCGCCCTGTGACAGCTCCGATGCACGCTTATTAACTGCAATAAGATGGTTATCTTCGTAAAGAATTTCAGGCATAATCAGTACTGTTCCTTCTCATTTGGAAACCCCAGTGTTCTGACGTCATTTATGTAAGTCCTTACTGCCCTCTTAATTTCGTCGTGGAGGTTATGATATCGCCGCAGGAACCTGGGTGAGAATTCCTGGGTTATGCCCAGCATGTCGTGAAGTACAAGGACCTGTCCGTCTGTTTTCGCTCCGGCACCTATTCCGATGATGGGTATCCTGACACTCAGGGTTACCTCTTCTGCCAGCTTTGCAGGTATCTTCTCAAGCACAATTGCAAAACAACCCGTTTTTTCAAGAAGTTTGCAATCATCTTTTAGCCTTTTAGCCTCCTCTGCCTCCTTAGCCCTGACAACATATGTTCCAAACTTATGAATTGCCTGAGGTGTGAGTCCCAGATGTCCCATCACCGGTATCCCTGCTGAAAGGATTCTTTCTATTGATTCGACAACCTGTTGTCCGCCTTCCAGCTTAACACCATGAGCTCCCGTTTCCTTCAAAATTCTTATTGAGGAAGCAAGAGCTTTCTTCGAATTACCCTGATAGGTACCGAAAGGCAGATCGACAATAACCAGAGCCCTCTTTACGGCACGTACCACTGAAGCAGCATGATAGATCATATTATCGAGCGTAATGGGCAGAGTGGTATCATATCCGGCCATTACATTTGAAGCCGAATCGCCTACCAGAATGACATCAATCTCCGCCTCATCAAGGATCTTTGCAATGGAATAATCGTACGCGGTAAGCATTGCGATCTTTTCACCTTTTAACTTCATCTCGTGAAGAACATGAGTCGTTACCCTTTTAACAGAATCGTATACCGGCATATTGAAAATAGTTTATTTTTGGGTTACTCCACCTGCGCTAAAGCTTCGGTGGACAAATTTGTTGCTGGTTGCTGGTTGCTGGTTGCTGGTTTTTTTACTGGTTACAAAGTTATTCTTTTCTTTTTATTACTTCATCATTGCCGGATACTGTCTTTTTGTCATAAATCCTGAATGGCATAATCATTGTTAACAAATTGTATCAAAACAAAAATTCAAAAATTAATAAAATGGGAAAAATAATAGGTATAGATCTTGGAACTACAAATTCATGCGTTGCGGTAATGGAAGGCAATGAGCCTGTAGTTATACCCAATAGTGAAGGAAAAAGAACCACTCCCTCGATTGTCGCTTTTGTTGAAAATGGTGAACGGAAAGTCGGAGATCCGGCAAAGCGTCAGGCAATAACAAACGCAAAAAAAACTGTTTACTCAATAAAAAGATTCATGGGTGAGACCTATGATAAGCTTAATACTGAGATCAAGCGAGTAACATACAATGTTGCAAGAGGCGACAACAACACTCCCAGAGTAAAAATCGACAACAGGTTATATTCACCGCAGGAGATATCGGCAATGATATTGCAAAAAATGAAGAAGACAGCTGAAGATTACCTCGGACAGGAAGTGACCGAAGCTGTTATAACTGTTCCTGCATACTTCAGCGACTCACAGCGCCAGGCCACAAAAGAAGCCGGTGAAATAGCGGGCCTTACCGTAAAAAGGATAATCAATGAACCGACGGCAGCTTCACTGGCTTATGGCCTTGACAAAAAATCTCAGGACCTTAAGATAGCTGTGTTTGACCTTGGCGGAGGTACATTTGATATATCGATACTGGAGCTGGGGGATGGTGTTTTTGAAGTTAAATCGACAAACGGAGATACCCATCTGGGCGGGGATGATTTTGATCATCTGATCATTGACTGGCTTGCAGAGGAATTCATTAGGGATGAAGGAGTTGACCTCAGGAAAGATCCTATGGCCATGCAAAGACTTAAGGAAGCTGCAGAAAAAGCAAAAATAGAACTGTCAAGCAGTACTTCAACCGAATTAAACCTGCCGTATATAATGCCTGTTGACGGTATTCCCAAACATCTTGTAAAGACCCTCACACGGGCCAACTTTGAGAAGATTTGCGATAAGCTCTTCCAGGCCTGCATTGAACCCTGCCGGAAAGCACTCGCCGACTCGGGATATTCAGTTTCAGATATTGATGAAGTCTTACTTGTTGGAGGATCAACAAGGATCCCTGCAATCCAGCAGCTTGTTGAGAATTTTTTCGGTAAAGCCCCTTCAAAAGGTGTCAATCCGGATGAAGTCGTTGCTGTGGGAGCTGCCATTCAGGGAGGTGTTCTCACCGGCGAAGTAAAAGATGTATTACTTCTTGATATAACCCCGCTTTCTCTGGGAATTGAAACAATGGGAGGTGTAATGACAAAACTTATCGAATCAAACACCACAATTCCGACAAAGAAAACGGAAGTTTTCACAACTGCTGCCGACAACCAGCCTTCTGTCGAGATACACGTCTTACAGGGAGAAAGACCGATGGCCGTCGGAAACAAAACTATAGGCAGATTCCACCTCGACGGAATACCACCAGCTCCCAGAGGTATTCCTCAGATAGAAGTCACTTTTGATATCGATGCAAACGGCATTCTGCATGTAACTGCCAAAGATCGTGGTACAGGAAAAGAACAGAGGATCAGGATCGAAGCATCTTCAGGCCTCAGTGATGATGAGATCAGAAGAATGCGCGATGAAGCTAAAGCAAACGAAGAAGCTGATAAAAAAGCAAAGGAAAAAGCTGAAAAAATCAATACTGCCGACAGTATGATATTCAGCACCGAAAAACAGCTCAAAGAATTCGGTGATAAACTTCCTCCGGATAAAAAGGCTGCAATTGAGAATGCCCTTGCTCAACTCAGGGAAGCACATAAAAATCAGGACCTGAATGCTATAGATGCTTCACTTGCCAGCCTTAATTCAGTATGGCAGGCTGCTTCGGAAGAAATGTATAAAACAGCACAGAATACAGGACCGGGAGCTTCCCAGCCAGGCCCGGAACAACCTGGTCCGCAACCGGGAGGGGATACTAAATCAGGTAATGACGAGGTGACCGATGTAGATTTCGAAGAAGTTAAGTAAAGATTAAGTAAAGAATAAAGGTAATTAACCGCGGGGCAGGAACTTTGCGGTTAATTTTTAATTTCCGGCCAAAAGTCATTTTTTGTACTTTTGCAATAGTTTTCCCGTTTCTCTGTTATGAATCTTAAAATATTCACAATCATTTCAATATTAGCAGCAGCTACAGCTGTATACTGCCAGACTGACACGGAAATAAACAAAACCGATCCGCAGGGAAGAAAACAGGGACACTGGATAGCCAGATATCCCAATGGCAATATCCTGTATGAAGGCTTTTTCAAAGATAATTACCCTGTCGGGGAATTAAAGAGGTATTATAACGATCAGTCCATAAATTCGGTAATGATTTTCAGCGGAGACGGCAAAGAATCTGATGCAACAATTTATTACCCCGATGGTTCAATTGCCGCCCGGGGTAAATATGTTAACAGGATGAAAGAGGGCAAATGGAAATTCTACTCATCCACCATACCCGGATACCTGCTGAATGAAGAAGAATACTCGAAAAACCTGCGGCATGGACTTTCTGTAAAATTCTATACTGACAGCACTATAGCAGAAAAGATAACATATAAGAACGACAGAAAAGAGGGAGAGTGGATTCAATATTATGCCAGCGGAAACATGTTCCTCAGATCAGTTTATTCGGGAGGATATCTGAATGGTAAATTTGAGGTATGGTTCGAAAACGGGATACCTGAAATTACCGGATTTTATAAGAATAACCTCCGGGAAGGCAAATGGACTATCTTCAATGAAGACGGAACAATAAAATATGTCCTGAACTATACCCTGGGTATGACAAAAGACAGGAAAATGGATCTTGATGCCGAAAAAATAATAGATAATCTTGAAAAAAATAAAGGGAAAATCCCTGATCCTGAAAAGACAGGAGAGTTCAGATGAAGATTGAACATAACAATTCAACAGGGACACTGTTCAAACATGTTTCTGCCCTGATATTCTTTTTATCAGCATCCATGCTGAACGGGCAGAACAATTCCTGCAACTATTTCTACCGGGTTTATTTTTGCGATAAGGGTCCTGATCCGACAATTAATGCCGCTTCACTTTTATCGGAACGCGCTATAAACCGGAGGAGTAAAGCCGGAATAGATTTCCCCGATTTCCGCGATCTGCCTGTATGCGGAGATTATATTGATGAGGTAAGGTCTCTCGGGCTTACACTACACTGTTGTTCAAAATGGCTGAATACAGGACTATTTAAAACGTTTGTGCCTTTCAATACCGATATGCTGCTGAACCTTCCTTTTGTTAAAGAGGTAAGGATTGTTAAATCGCCGGCAGATAAAAGCTCTTTTACCGATAAGCTTGATTTCTCACTGGATCAGTCTGATGTTCCGGCTTATGATCAGCATTTAACCATGATCAACGGACATTTATTGCATAATTCCGGATTTGACGGTAAGGGCATATTGATTGCTGTTAATGACGGCGGCTTTCTTTATGCAGATGAAATATCTTCACTCGAAACACTCAGGAGCAGAAAAGGAATAAAAGCAACACGGGACTTTGTTTCAGGAAACAAATCTGTTTATGATTATCATACACATGGTACGGCTGTTCTTTCTGTTCTTGCAGGACAGATTGGGGGAATTATAAAAGGAACTGCTCCGGGCGCTGATTATATGCTTTTCCGGACCGAAGATACATCGGATGAATTCCCTGTCGAAGAAGATTTCTGGGTGGCAGCGGCGGAGTATGCAGACAGTGCAGGCGCCGACATAATAACATCATCTCTCGGTTATGCATATTTTGATGATCCTTCGCTTAACTATAAGTTCAGCGATATGGACGGGAACAGCACCTTCATAACAAAAGCTGCCGATATTGCAGCATCAAAAGGGATCCTCGTATTCAGCAGTGCGGGAAATGAAAGGAACAAAACATGGATAAGGATATTGGCACCTTCCGATGGCGACAGTGTGATGTGCATCGGGGCTGTTGACAGCTATGGAACCATTTCAGCATTCAGCTCAGCCGGTCCTTCGGCAGACGGCAGGATAAAACCTGATAATTCAGTAATGGGTGTTAATGTGATTGTTCAGGTATCACCTGTGAATATTGGTAAAGCAAGCGGAACCTCGTTTTCCTGCCCTGTCCTCAGCGGTATATCTGCCTGTCTGCTGCAGGCAGTGCCCCCCGCGACAAATACCGGGATCATACGGGCAATTCAGGGATCAGGCCACAGATTTAATTTACCCGATTCTTTGTATGGATATGGAATCCCCGATATGTCTGTGTCACTAAAAATTCTTCAGGATAAATATCTTAAAATACCCGACAAACCTGTTATCATTGCTCCTAATCCCACAACAGGTAATCTCGAATTACTATTCAGGGAAACTCCGGATCATATCAGAACAGAGATCTATACATCTGCAGGAAAACTTATTTTCAGGAGAGATATCGATAACTTTACGGGCAGGTACCTGAGAATAACAGCTCTGAACAACAGGGAACAGGGTATCTATTTTCTGAAGATCACAACAGGAACGGGAGTTCATGTTCATAAGATCATTAAACTCGACGGCTGACAATGAATGAAAAGCTATCCCTGACTGAATTACAGCTTATAATAAAGGACTCTCTTTATATGGCCATGCCCAACCTTTACTGGGTTGTGGCTGAAATATCAGAGATCAGGGAAAACTACACCGGCCATTGCTACCTTGAGCTTATTGAAAAACACCCCGATGATAAGAATGTAAGAGCCCGCGTAAAAGCTGTTATCTGGAATAACCGCTACAGGTTCCTGAAATCATTATTCGAAAATGTGACCGGCGAACCACTGAGGTCAGGAATGAAAGTGCTGGTGCGAACAAAAGTAGATTATCATGAGATTTACGGACTAAGCCTTATCATTTCAGATATTGATCCATCTTTCACCGTAGGCGAAATGGCCATAAAGAGGCAAATGATAATAAAACGGCTTGAAGAGGAGGGAGTAATCATGATGAATAAAGAACTCTCTTTCCCGGCTGTACCTCAGAGAATTGCAATTATCTCATCACCAACTGCCGCCGGCTATTCGGATTTTATAAGGCAACTTAAGGAAAACGGCTCCGGTTATGTATTTTATACAGCTCTTTTTGAAGCCATAATGCAGGGGACCGAAACTGAACAGAGTGTATTAAACGCCCTTGAAAGAGTTGCGGTTAATGCAGATCTTTTTGATGTTGTGGCCATAATAAGAGGAGGTGGTTCCCAGAGCGACTTAAGCTGGTTTGACAACTACAATATTGCTTATTATGTGACTCAGTTTCCCCTGCCTGTTATTACCGGAATAGGTCATGATAAAGATATCTCGGTAACTGATATAGTAGCTTTCCAATCACTTAAAACACCCACTGCCGTGGCCGATTACCTGGTAACATCTGTTGAAGAAGCCGAAAACCACCTGATTGATCTTTACTCTCAGATCGCAGAACAGACACGTACCAAAATAACAAAATACAGGGAAATAACAGAATCATTCCGGACAAGACTGATGCCCTTAACCAGACTCTCCTTATCGGATCAGAAAGAACTGCTTTCAAACAGAATGATAGAAATTATCAATATCGGGAAAGAATATATAGTTAGGGCCGGATTCCTTCCAAAAAATCTCAATACCCGACTTATAGCTGCATCAGGCTCCTTTATCCTGTTAAAAAAAACCGGCATTGAGAGAAATAAACTCGATCTGCCAGGTTTTGCTAAAAAATTTGTTGACGATACCCGGTTAAAGCTGTCCGGACTTGAAAACAAACTGAACATCCTTGATCCGGTCAATGTACTTAAAAGAGGATATACCCTGACTTCCAGAGACGGGATTATTATCAAAAGTTCTCATGATATAAAAAACGATGATATTTTAAATACCCGTTTCAGCGACGGGGAGATTACAAGCAGGGTTGTAAATACAAAAAAACAAGAAAACTAAACTGTTATGGCAAAAAAAGAATTCTCATTCAGTGAAGCTGTTGTGGAAATAGATAAAATTCTCAGGGAGATCGAGAGCGGAAACCTCGACATCGATAAACTTGCCGGAGAAGTGAAACGAGCTTCAGAACTAATCAGACAGTGTCAGAAGAAACTCCGGACAACCGAAGAGGAGATAAATAATATCTTTAAGGAACTTATATAAAGTAAATCAGGACCGAAGTCCTGATTCACTACTACCCTAAACCTAAATCCATGAAAAAATTTCTGTAACCTTCTTTACTACCTTTTGCTCTTTTAACGAAAGATAAAAAAAGAATGTTGCATAAATTTACGAAAAATTTTAAACAAAAAGAGTGTTTGTTAATAAAATATTTACTTTTCTACTCCCAAAACATCCCTGAAGGCCTTTATTAAAGTATCCTTTGGCAGTGCACCCATCGCCATCTGAGGTTGTCCGTCCAAAGGCACAAAGAGAATTGACGGAATACTCCTGATACCAAACACTGATGCAAGCTCCTGTTCTTCTTCGGTGTTTACCTTGTAAACATTGAGCTTTCCGCTGAAATCCTCCGAAAGTTCCTCAAGAACCGGCGCAACCATTTTGCAGGGACCACACCAGTCGGCATAGAAATCCACCACACATGGCCTTTCTCCTTCAAATTTCCACTCTTTGTTACTCTCGTAATCAAAAACCTTGCTCTTGAAAGTCTCTTTTGTTAAATGCTCAGTCATATCTATGATTATTAAATATTTCAAAAATAATACTACTTCCCTAAGTCAAGCTTTATGCCATAAATGCTTAGAAACGACAATTAACAAAAAACCAGTGAATAATTGTAACTTTGTCAGGAATTATTGATAAATTGTCATATCTATATATGAATATATGTCTAAATGACAATGTGTTTAAGATCATTTCAGAAGTAATAACCGCAGCTGATACTGAGGCTTATGTGATTGGCGGATGGGTAAGGGATTGCCTTCTGAAGAGGTATAATGCCGACAAGGATATTGACATTGTAGTAATTGGAAGCGGGATAGATATAGCACGAAAAACAGCATTAAAGGTTGGCCGCGATATTAAGGTCACTGTTTTCAAAAACTTCGGCACTGCAATGTTTCGCTGGAAAGACTACGATATAGAATTTGTTGGTGCCCGGAAAGAATCATATACCCGTGGTTCCAGGAAGCCTGTTGTTGAAGATGGCACCCTTGAGGATGATCAGCGAAGGAGGGATTTCACCATTAATGCCCTCGCCATAAGCCTGAATAAAGATACTTACGGGCAATTCCTTGATCCTTTCGGTGGAACTGATGACCTTAAAAACAAAATTATCCGCACACCTCTGGATCCTGACAGAACATTTTCCGATGATCCTCTCAGGATGATCAGGGCAGTCAGGTTTGCCACACAGCTTGGTTTTTCGATTGATAAAAGCACATTCAGGTCGATATCCCTGAATGCTGAACGTCTCAAAATAGTATCGCAGGAAAGGATAATTGCCGAAATCAACAAAATAATGTTGTGCGATAAACCATCAGTCGGATTTATCCTGCTTGAGAAAGCAGGTCTTCTGAACATTATCCTGCCCGAACTTGATAATCTGAAAGGTGTGGAAAAGAAGAATGGGAAGGCTCATAAGGATAATTTAATCCATTCCCTCGAAGTGCTGGACAATATATCCCCAAAAACTGATAATATATGGCTCAGATGGGCGGCACTGCTTCATGATATAGCAAAACCGTTCACAAAGAGATATACACCGGAAACAGGCTGGTCATTTCATGGTCATGATTATAAAGGATCAAAAATGATTCCCGACATATTCAGGAAGCTTAAGCTTCCGCTAAATGAGCATATGAAGTATGTTCAGAAGCTGGTTGATCTTCATCTCCGTCCTATTGCCCTGTCGCAGGATGAAATTACCGATTCTGCGGTCCGAAGGCTCCTGTTTGAAGCCGGTGACGACATTGACGACCTTATGTTGCTATGCGAAGCGGATATCACATCAAAGAATGAAAAAAGAAAGTTCAGACATCTCGAAAACTTCATTCTTGTGAGGGAAAAACTCAGGGAAATAGAAGAGAAAGATGCCATAAGGAATTTTCAGCCTCCTGTTGACGGTGAGGAGATCATAAGAACATTCGGCATAAGGCCGGGAAAGCAGGTCGGTATAATTAAGAACTCCATCCGGGAAGCGATTCTTGATGGTGTTATTCCCAATGATCATGAAGCAGCCAGGAACCTGATGCTCGAAAAGGGTAAAGAAATGGGACTGTCACCGGTTGACCCCCTGCCTGACCCTGAGCTCCAGTAAAACAGGTAAATGATCACTGAAGCCTCCCTGGTACATAAAACCTGCCCAGGTTGAATAAGGGCTCTTTCCGGGATAAACGGGATCCTTTTTGAGCAGAAAATCAGCGTCAAATATCCTGAAATTCTCCCGCGTTGTGTATAATCCCTGTTTGCAAAAAAGCAGCCGGTCCGAAACTATTACCTGGTCGATCATTTCCCAGATGCCACGGTATCTGTAAGTCCCCTTCATTTGTGTTTCCGATAAATTTATCATCGACATTCCTGAACCGTATGGATCTGATAACATTCGTACTACATTATCATTGGGAGTGGCATTGAAATCACCCATAATTATGATCTTTGCACTTCTCTCTGTGCTATTGGCGATAGAATCTGCTTTATATCTCAGCATTTGTGCAATATTTTCCCTTACAGATTCTCCCGCGAGCACTCCTCCTCTCCTTGAAGGCCAGTGATTAATAAAAAGATGAACTGTATCTCCTCCTGCCAGGCATCTGGCATATAAAACACTCCTCGTTTTAAAACCCCCTCCTATTTCAGTTTCCGGAATAAAATAACTCCGCGAAATTATGTCAACAATCTCTTTCCTGTATATCAGACAGACATCAATACCCCTTGGATCGGGAGAATCCTGATGCAAAATATCATAATTGAATTTTGAAAGGTTCGTACCATATACAACATCCTCAATTACTTTCCTGTTCTCAACTTCGCACAGAGCCACTATGGCAGGGGGGGTCCATTCACCTGCAGCAGATATCGTCTTATACAGTGAATTGATCTTGGATTTATATCTTTTATAATTCCATCTCCTTTCACTCCGGGGAAGGAATTCATCATCATCAGTAGCCGGATCATCATAGATATCGAAAAGATTTTCAACATTATAAAACATTATCATTAATGACTGTTCACCGGCAGGCTGTGAAAATATCATATCCGATGACAATAAAAGCATTAATATGTTACCGGCAATTACCGCAACGATACCCCTTGACATATTATCAGAAAAAGTTGATTTTCAGAAAGCGTTTATCCAACGGTATCTTCTGGCACTCTCCCCGAATTTTAACGCCAATGTCAGTTCATGTGTCCCTGCACTCTGCCTTCTTATATCCGTCAGTGTAAAATCAAATGCATAAGCAAAATAAAACCTGTCATATTTCAGTCCCACCAGAAGAATAACCGCATCATTTGTTCTCCATGACAATCCTGCCCAGTAATCCTCCTTGTAATACACCCTGGTTGTAAGGTCCATCTGGATCGATTTAAAGATCAGATCCGATGATTTTATATATGCGGAAGGTTCTATTGTCCAGTCAGCCGCAACCGGGAACTTAATCCCTCCCGTAAGGTAATAATGACCGAGCTCTGTCCGTTTCGAATCTTTCACATCACTGAACAGAAGAGAGCCCCTGAACAGATTTGTCATGGCAAATCCGACGTAATAACGGGATGTTGCATAGCTTGTACCGAAATTAAAATCCGGAATGAAAACCGACCTGTCATATGTATTGAGCAAGGGATCATCCGTATCGTATATAAGGTTATCGGTATTTACTGCAAACTGGTAAGCCGAAAGGGCAAGACCGAAAGAAAGATTTCGCTGAAAACCATCGCTCCTTCCGAGATTGATATGATATGCATAAATTGCCTGCAGACCCGTACGCCTCATGATACCGTTATTGTCATTAAAAACATATCCGCCCACTCCTACTCTGCTTCCTTTCGATGGTCTCACAAGTTTCTTTCTGACTGTTGTGGATTTGGATATATAGCTGTTCCTCAGGATTCTTGTCTGGAAGCTGGCAGCATAAGTGGCAGGATTCTGAGCCAGTCCTATCCATTGTTCCCTGGCGGTAAGGGTTACGGTTGAATAACCGTCGCGGCCTGCCAATGAAGGATTCACAAGATATCCGTTCATAATATACTGGCTGTACATCGGGACCTGCTGTGAGTGTACCATATTATTTTTCGAAATAACAAATGTCAGCAGCAGGAAGAATCTCAGATATGTCATATTTACTCTCTTCATGATATCCCTGTTTACCTTATTATACTTATTACACCTGACCGTGGTTTTGATCCGTCATTCAGGTACAGGATATAATGGTAGGAATCGGTTGGTAAAAGTCTTCCCTCGAACCTGCCATCCCATGGATCGGCAGAGATATTCCTCGATTTATACACAAGTTTCCCCCATCTGGTATAAACTAGAACTTCTGCATCCGGATACAGGTCAATATTTCTGATTCTCCATTCATCATTAAATCCGTCATTGTTGGGTGTTATGATCTGTGGTATCTCTACACATCCGAATGTACCTGTGAAACCAACAGCAGCACTTACTTTGGCTGCACAACCGTTGGCGTCTGTTACAGTCACCTGGTAGGTTCCGGGCAGCATACCGGTCCTGTTGAGCAATGTATAACCATCTTCCCACAGCGGACTGTAAGGTGCTGTTCCACCGGTGATAGTAAGTGTAATGGTTCCGTTATGTGTATCCGGGCAATCGGCTTCCGTGGTTGTTGCATTGATCATTATTGCCGGAGGTCCTGAAATTGTAGTTTCCGCAACAGCTATACATCCGTTGGCGTCGGTAACCGTTACTGTATATGTGCCGGCAGACAGATTTGAAGCCGTATCTCTCATCTGAACAGGTAAAGTATTCCATGAATACGCGTAAGGCGCTGTTCCTCCTTCAGCCAGTGCAATGACCTCACCGGTATTATCTCCCTGACACAGGTTATTTATTCCGGACGCGGCTACCGATAAGGGTGTTAAAGGTTCTGTCAGGATAACCTGGACATCAAAAACAGCCGGTTTAGCATCCCTTATGGTGACTATGTATGTTCCGGCCTGCAGGTTTGTGAAAGTCCC
>DNOQ01000446.1:0-1254 GCA_003501665.1 Bacteroidales bacterium
TGTTCCGGATCACCCATCAACAGAGCCTCTGGCCGGCTCAAAACACATGAATGCTTTACCAGCCGGGAATAAAATTCAGACCGAATTCCCCGTTCCTGAAACCGCCGTTCTGAAAAGGAAAAGCATAATATGGTTCAAGAACGAGGTACCCGAAAAGATTTATTCTGATTGAAGCTCCGGTACTGAATACAGGGAATCTGTAACTGCCATCAACACCTTTTGAAAGATCATGTATAAACTCTATTTTACTACCGCGGTTCCATGCAATTCCTGCATCAAAAAAAAGGTTAAGATCGGTGAAGAGCAAATTTGATTTTATCAGTGCCAGTCTTTGAGGCCCGGTAAACGGCAACCTTACTTCGGCATTGGCGACCATGATCCTCGATCCGCTGAGACGCGAGAGATTGAAGGTTTCACCTGTCATAAAATTATTGCCTGAATATCCTATATTTTCATAGCCTCTTATAAGCCAGGGATAACCAAGATAGAACGGTGGTATTATGCCACTCTCGGCATCTTTCCCGTACATCGCGTAATTATAGAACCGGAAAGCCAGACTTACCGGCCTTATCCTGAAATAGTGCCTGTAATCGATCAGAGTTGTATATATATCCAGAGATCCGAAATACTTTTCTATCTGGTACCTCGATCTGCTTCCCTGCATCGGGGCTGTCATCCCGAAATAGGAATTATCACTTACATAAGCAAAGGAAGCCTGCTGGTAATTACTTCCGCGGGGAGCATCAAGCTTCTCTCTCTTGCCCCCTATATTGAATCCGTCAAGCAGATAATAATAAGTATGCCTGTCGATCCGGTAATAATACCACGATGAAGACATGTTAGCTTCAAACCTTCTTGTCTGGGATAACGGGTATGATGCAAACAAGGAGATATTGTCCTCAAACATCCGCATATAATCAATACCGAGATTGACGACCGGAATGGGTTCATCTTTAATGGTGATTGTATCACTGGAAATAAACATGCTGCCATAAAGGTATGGAATGTGTGACAGAGCCGCCCCGAACTTAATCTTCCCTCTCTGATTAATATATGCTACCTGGCCTCCGAAATCATAGATCTCACCATTCAGGGAAAGAGCTGAATATACCTGATTATTTCCAACCATGTCGCTGAATATCATATTTACACTCCCGCTCATATTGTTCCTGTACATTCCGGTTGACAGACCGATATTTGCACTGTTTGATATATAATCCAGCCTGAATTGCGGCCTGTATGATATTTGTATAA
>DNOQ01000446.1:1288-3255 GCA_003501665.1 Bacteroidales bacterium
ACTATCTGATATTTATTATTGAAATAGTATGTATATGAAATAATATTCCCATCTAATGATACACTAATGGCAGGAGAATAAGGAGTTATACCGCTGATACCGGTCATATATTCAGTAAGCCGGTAGAGCCGATCCGATTCAAGGTCATACTCATAAAGGTTTCTGAAACCATCCGCATCCGAGAGAAAATAAATTGATCTGTTATTATCCGAAAAACAAGGATCAAGATTATATGCCCCATTAAAAACATCCAGTTCTCTGATCGCCCCGCTGCCAATATCAAGTATGGCAAGATTAAAACTGTATTTTCTGTGACTGGCACCTGTGTTTACCTTCTCCTGTGAGAAGACTATGTATTTTCCGTCGGATGACCATGCCGGATGGAGATTTGAAGCAATATCTGATGTTAACCTTTCAACTCTGCCCGAATCGAGATAATAGAGATACAGATCACTAACGCCTTCAACAAGTCCTGAGACCACTATTTTCTTCCCATCGGGCGACCATGCCGGATTTGAGAAAGAAGCCACACCGGGTATTGCCAGTCTTCTTGTTATCCTTCCTCTTTCAACATCGATCAGAGCAAGTTTATTAACACCTTTCCTGAAAATAACTATTGCAAATTTTTTACCATCAGGAGACCAGGTGCCTGCTGATTCAACAAAATCAAAGTCATCAATGCTGTTACTGTTTACAACACTCGCCAGTCTTTTTATTATTTTACCGTTTGATACATCGGCAAGAAAGAGGTCGAGTGTAAAGAGATCCCTTTCTGAAAAGAAGGCAATGAATTTTCCATCGGGACTGATCATTGGTGAGATGTTGATTCTGCCCCCGTTTTTATCAGATACTATAACCTTACCGGCAAGATTGTCAATACTATCTTTAAGGTATTGCCGGAACCATACCTGTGTGGCGCTCTTCCACATCCCGGAAAGTGTCGGTTCATTCAGGCCAAACATCATATTAACCGCCTTATCAAATCCATACTGTCCGGTTTTTTCAAGAAAAGGTCTTATAATAGTGTCACCCCAGGTCTTCCCTGCCATGGCCCAGAAAGCCTGACCATAACGGTACGGGAAATATTCCGACTGATCTGACAGCTTCCTGATTGTCGGAAATCTGTTATTCAAAAGAGCATCCCTCATCCACATTGCCGTATTAGGGTCAATACTTCCAATTGACAGGTATTCCGCCATCCCTTCAATCATCCACAACGGGATATTGTTGATGGACATCCTTTTTGATGTATCGCTCCTTAAAAACATATTATACTGGAAGGCATGTACCAGTTCATGACCCAGGGTATGATCGGTCTGCGCAAGCGATGGTGCAACAGGCATGATCACTCTGTTTTTCAATGATTCAGTAACCCCTCCGGTTCCTGTTCCGATAAGGCTGCTGATTGTATTTGTCTGCTGAAAATCGGGATGATTGTTATAGAAAATAACCGGGTTTTTAACTTTGAAAGTATCTTTAAAAATTTTCAGGTGATTTAAATACCAGTTTTCCGACCAATGAGAAATTGTTTTAAGCAGAGAATCATTATTCAGATAATGGTAAATCTCAAAATTAGGTGTTTGTAATACATCAAACTTAAATGATCTGTAACCAGGTTTGTTTCTGCCAAAATATTGTGCATCGGCATTCAGATTGAAAAAAAAGATGCCTGCCAGAAGAAAAGTTATATTCCTGATCTTAGAGCTTACGTAATAACTGATATGTCGTACAAAAGCAGCCATAGATAATATTTTTAATANNCCTTTGCGGTATATTTACATAGCCCTGTTAAATTATAGTTAAAGCCCTTGACTGCTTGCCAACTGCCATCCCGACTAATCGTCGGGATTTCGTCACTTCGTTCCTCAAACTGCCAACTTGAAGATAAGCGCTTTGCCCACCGTAGCTTTAGCGTAGGCGGGGTGAGTGGTGAGTTATCTTGCCAAATGATGGTCGAGTAATATTGC
>DNOQ01000353.1 GCA_003501665.1 Bacteroidales bacterium
ACTCTCTACCTTCAACCTTTTTGCTATACCTGTATTTATCGATTCTGACCCTGAAACTTTCATGATAAATGCCGATCTGATCGAGGAACGTATCAACGAAAATACGAGGGCAATTATTCCTGTACATATCGGAGGAGCTGCTGCAGACATGGACAAGATAATGGCAATTGCTAAAAAGCATGATCTTTTGGTAATCGAAGATGCCTGCCAGGCTCATATGGGTGAATGGAGAAATAAAAAGTTAGGAACTATTGGAGATATGGGCTGCTTCAGCTTCCAGGCCGGTAAAAGCCTCTGCAGCGGTGAAGGGGGCGCAGTGATCGGGAATGATGAATATCTTATGGCTAAAGCAAAAGGCTATACTCATATAGGAAAGGATCCGGGAAATAAAGGAAGGGTATTCCCGGGATCTAATTTCCGGATGACACCTTTCCAGGCAGCTATCCTGACCGGTCAGATCAGGCGTATTGAAGATCAGAGTGGCCTGCGTGATGAAAATGCCGCTTATCTTGAAAAACTCCTGGGAGAAATAAAAGGAGTCCGGCCGACAAAAAAATACTCCGGACAAACCCGGCGCGGATATTATATTTACCAGATGATCTATGACAAGGAGCATTTCAACGGTTTGTCAAAACCCAAATTCCGTGAAGCCATGCGCGCAGAAGGGATCAGCTTCGGTAACGGGATCGATTCCTCACTTCACAGCCATCCGTTTATAGAAACATATTTTAACCTAAGGTCATTTCAGAAGATCTATTCAAAGGATAGGCTCAATAAATACAGAAGAGAAAATCTTTGTCCCGTAAACGAAACGATTGACAGAGAAACAGGTCTCTCTTTAGGTCAGAGAGTATTCCTCGGAACAAAAAAAGATATGGAAGATATTGTAACTGCCATAGTTAAAATCCGGAAAAATTCTTCTTCTTTACTCTGACCGAATATTATTTTAACTTTTATAATTCATATACTTTGCGTATCCTTTGTGAAATCCTTTATGCACCTCTAAAAACATTTCAGAATATTAAAACCGGACTATGGCAACAGGAAAAAATCTAAAAACATTATACCTGGCGACTGTTATATCAGTCTTTGTGAGTATGTCCTCCACGGGTCAGGATGTAAATGATCTTAAGCTGAAAGATTACCGTCCGAAATCGATTTACAACATTCCGGTAACGAATGTTACAAAAGCAAAATATCCGGCAATCGATATGCATACCCATGTTTATGGCAGAACTGACGAAGATATCGTCAGGTGGATAAAAGCAATGGATGCCTGCGGTATTGAAAAATCAATAGTTTTTACCGGTGCCACGGGGACCAGGTTCGATGATCTGGTAAAGTTGTATTCAAAGTATGGTGACCGGTTTGAATTATGGTGCGGATTTGATTATACCGGATATGAACAACCGGGATACGGACCTGCAGCTGCTAAAGAACTTGAAAGGTGTTTTAAAGCCGGGGCCTTAGGTGTCGGCGAAATAATGTTTAAGGGCAAAGGGATCTCCCCTGCTTCGAAAATGAAGACCATAATGCTTCCCGACGACCCCAGAATGGACATACTCTGGAATAAGTGTGCTGAACTGGGATTACCGGTTAATCTTCATATTTCGGAAGATAAATGGATGTATGAAAAAATGGATTCAACAAATGACGGACTCATGAATGCCTCGAAGTGGGAGGTTAAAATGGAAAACGGGGCAAAGACTCATGAGGAAATGCTCGAAAGGCTGGAAAATACAGTCAGGAAACACCCGAAAACAATATTTATTGCCGCACATCTTGCCAATTGCTGTGCCGATCTTTCAGTCCTTGCCAATTATTTCGATAAATACCCGAATTTATATGCTGATATCTCAGCCCGTTTCGGTGAGATAGCTCCTGTTCCGAAATATGTCCACGACTTTATTGAAAAATACCAGGACCGGATTGTGTATGGTACCGATATGACATTCAATGAGAGAATATACAGAGTTACTTTCAGGATACTGGAATCAGCCGATGAACACTTTTATGAGACTGATCTGTTCGGTTATCACTGGCCTCTTTATGGACTGGCTCTGACTGATAAAACGCTGAAAAAGGTTTACAGGGACAATGCAATAAAATTACTGACCAAATAAGTGATTCTTTCAGTATTGCCATATATGCTTTTTATTACAGATTTTAACTGCCGGCCTGCTGTTTAATGAAATCCAATACCTCTTCGGTATCTTTTTCGGCATTCACTGCACCGTTCTTATAGATGATCTTTTTATCCTTTCCAATAACGAAAGTCCATCTTTTGGCAGTCACTCCGCGGAGTAGTTCATGTTCTGTACCACTGACTGTTCGTTTAATGGCTCCACCGTCGGCCAGAGGCACACCGAAAGCAGTGGCAATATCACCTTTCTCATCAGATAAAAGTGTGAAATTAAGGCTTTCTGCCTGTTTGAAAAGCCTGAGATTTTCAATCTTATCTCCGCTTACTCCGACAACCTCAATTCCTGCCGATTGAAGATCATCTTTATGATCACGGTATGAACATGCCTGTTTGGTACATCCGCCGGTCATCGCAGCAGGATAAAAATATACAACAATATAGTTGTTACCCAGATATTTGCTTATATCCCAGATCGTACCGTCATCAGCCATTGCTTTAAATAAGGGAGCATTATCACCGACCGACAGGCCCTGTTGACCAGATAATGTAAGTGAAATCAATAAAAGAAATGCGATTGAAAAGATATGTTTTCTCATTTTTATGATTTTTTTACAACTTATAACAAAGATTAATTGATTTTGTTCCACTAACCAGGAATCTGAGCTCAGTTATTAAAAAGGGTTTGCCTGACGGGAAACAAATATAATTTTATTCCCCTGGCCGAAGAGAACCGGACATTGATAAAGTTTTGTTCCGCTTAAAGAATATATTGTTAAGGAGCCTGTCTCAATATTTCCGTAAAAATTAAGATTAAAAATCCCATTACCCGGATTGGGAAAGAGAGTAAAAGGATTCCAGTAGCTCTGCTGTAGCTGTGTTGCATAATAATAAATAAGTCCCCGAATATCAATTTTTTCACTGATCTTTTCACCTTATATACCGGATCAGAAAATATTTATTTGACATGTGTCAGTTTCTGTAATACCTTTAACAGAATTACTGATTTAGAAGTTATTTAGCCGGAATCAGGATCAGAAACCGTTTATTACAATTCTTAAACCAATAATCAGCAGAAATGAAGACCATTCCAGAATTGTTTGAAGTGAGTGTCAGGAAATATGGCAACAATCCATATCTTCTTGAAAAAAGGACCGATAAGTATGTGGCCACGACGTTCAGCGAAACAAAAGAACAAGCCTTCAGGTTTGCGGCCGGACTGCTTTCACTCGGGATAAGGAAAGGCGACAGGGTTGCCTTATTATCCGAATCACGGACCGACTGGGTGATAAGTGAACTGGGAGTTTTACATACAGGAGCAATCAGCGTACCCCTGTCAATCCTGCTTAAGGAAGGAGGAGACCTTAAGTTCAGACTTGAACACTCTGAGACAAGATGGATAATTGTATCAAAACTACAGTATGCTAAGATCAGGACAATTAAAAAGGATCTTCCGGATCTCGAAAAAATAATTCACATCGATCCGGCAGAAAAATATGAGGAGGATGAAATATCGATGGAGGATATAAAGAAAAAAGGAGATGAATATCTCAGGAACAACTATGACAGGTTCAAAGAAATAATGAAATCCATCGGACCTGATGATTAT